>JACDCH010000324.1 GCA_013694495.1 Acidimicrobiia bacterium
GGTGGCGGCGGTGGTGGTGGCGGTGGGGGCGGCGCTGTCGCCGGCGTGGCCCCGTGCCCGGACCGCCCCGCGCAGGTGGTGGGCGACCCCTACTCGCCGCCGTGCTTCGCGTTCGAAGGTCCGAACGGCGGGGCCACCCACACCGGCGTCAGCGACACCACCATCCGGGTCTCGTTCCGGGTCACCGACGACCGTGGCTTCCAGCAGACGCTGGCCGAGCTCGCCGGCGCCAGCCTCTCGGACACCCCCGAGACCGTGAAAAACACCGTGGCCGGCCTCGCGCAGTACTTCAGCCAGAACTTCCAGTTCTACGGCCGCAGCATCGAGATCGTGTTCTACGACGGCGTCGGCTCCAACACCGCCGAACTGGTCGGCAAGGGTCGGGCCGAGGCGGAGCAGGACGCCGTCACGGTCGGTGGCCTCGGCGTGTTCGCCGACCTCTCGGCCACGTCCGAGCCGTACACCGACGCCCTCGTGCGCCAGGGCGTGGTCGCCCTCGGCAACCCGTACCTCTCCCGCCAGTACCACGACGAGCGCGGGCCGTTCGTCTGGAGCCTGGCCGTGAACGGCACCGAGGTCGCCGAGTTCGCCGCCGAGTTCGCGGCCAAGCGGCTCGCGGGCGGGACCGCCGACTTCGCCGGCGGCACGATCGCGGGCGCGCCCCGCGTGATCGCCACGCTGGCCCCGAACAACCCCTGGTACCAGGAGTCGGTCCTCGTCGCCCGCGACCGCTACACGGCTCTGAGTGGCCTACCGAACGGGCCGAACTACGAGTACGTCCTCGACCTCGGCATCCTGTCGAACCAGGCGTCGGAGCTCATCCCCCGCATGAAGAACGACGGCGTCACCACCGTCATCTGTGGCTGCGACCCGATCTTCCCGGTGTTCCTGTCGGGCGTCGCCGCCCGGGAGAACTACTTCCCGGAGTTCATCATCGCCGGGACCGCCCTCACCGACGCCGATGTCGTCGGTCAGCTGTGGAACCAGGAGTTCGCCTCGCACGCGTTCGGCGTGAGCCCGCTGCAGGACTTCGTGCCCCCCACCCAGACGGCGGCCTACACGGCCTTCCAGTCGGTGCGCCAGGGCGAGGAGCCGGCGTTCTCGGTCGACCTCATCTACTACCAGATGTACGAGCTGGCGATCGGCATCCAGATGGCCGGCCCGAACCTCAACCCGGAGACGTACCGGCAGGGCATGTACGACTACCCACCTCGATCGGGGCCGTACGGCCTGTGGGACTTCGGGCCCGGCGACCACACCTCGGCCGACGACGTGCGGGAGATCTACTGGGACCCGGCCGCGGTGTCGAGCTACAACGGCCGCCCCGGCGCCTACATCGGCGTGAACGGCGGCGCCCGCTACCGCCGGGACGAGCTGCCCTCGGGGCCCTTCCCCCGGCCGTGAGCGACTGATGTCACAGGTCAAGGAACGTTGGGGCGCGCTCAGCCCCCGCAGCAAGGCGCTCGTCGGCGTCGGGGTGCCGCTGGCGGTCTACGCCCTGCTGTACCTCGTCATCCCCGGGACCGAGGACTACCTGCACCGCAAGGTCCCGCACGAGCAGGTCCTGATCGGCGCGATCTACGGCACGGCGAACGCCCTGCTCGCCATCGGATTGATCCTGATCTACCGGACCAACCGGTTCATCAACTTCTCCTACGCAGCGATGGGCAGCCTGTTCGGCTACCTGGCCGTCGTGCTCCATCTGGAGAAGGACGCCCCGTACTTCGTCGTGTTCCCCATCGCCGTCGTGCTCGGCACCGCGCTGGGCGGCCTGCTCGAGGTCGGCATCTTCCGCCGGTTCAAGGACTCGTCGCGGCTGATCATCACGGTCGCGTCGATCGGCCTGGCCCAGTTCCTGGGCGCCATCGAGGCGATCATCGCCACCGAGGTCCTCGACGGGCAGCTCTTCTATGGCGCCTTCCAGGTGCCCCTCGACTTCCAGCAGAACATCGGCGACACGTCGCTGTTCAGCGACCAGCTCCTCATCGTGGCCATCGTCCCGATCGTGATCGCAGGGCTGGCGTGGTTCCTGCTCAAGACCGACGCCGGCGTCGCCGTGCGGGCGGCGGCCGAGAACGCCGACCGGGCGCTACTGCTCGGCATCCCGATCCGGCGCCTGTCGACGATCGTGTGGGCGGTGGCCGGCGGTCTGGCCACGCTCACGTTCATGCTGCGGGCGCCGTTCGCCGGCGTGAACGTCTCCGTCACGCAGGGCCCGGTGTCGCTCCTGCCGGCGCTCGCTGCGGCCGTGGTCGCCCGCATGGAGTCCCTGCCGATCGCCTTCGGCACCGGCGTGGCGCTCGGGATCGTGGAGTCGGTCGTGCGCAACAACGGCGAGCCGACGCTGGCCACCGTCGTCGTGTTCGCCGTCATCCTCGCCGCCCTCCTGCTGCAGCGGGGCAAGCTCAGCCGGGCCATGCTCGGCGAGGGCGGGCTGTCCTTCGGCGGCGTCGTGAAGGCGACGCCGAGCGAGCTGCGCCACCTCCCCGAGGTCCGCTACGTCAAGTTCGCGCTGGTGGCCGCGGCCTTCGCCCTCCTCGCCTGGGTCCCCTCGACGTTCGGCGTCGGCAACCAGCTCGGCGCCGTCTTCGCCCTCGTCGCGGCGATGGCAGGCGTGTCGCTCGTGATCATGACGGGCTGGGGCGGCCACATCAGCCTCGGCCAGTTCGCCTTCGTCGGCATCGGCGCGGTGGTGGCCGGCAACCTCATCTCGAACCGGGTCGACCTGTTCTTCGCTCTCGCCGCGGCCGGCGCGGCCGGCGGCCTCCTGGCCCTGATCGTCGGCCTGCCCGCGTTGCGCATCAAGGGACCGTTCCTCGCGGTCACGACCCTGGCCTTCGCCGTGGCCCTCGACTCCTGGTTCCTCAACCCGACGGAGCGGGGCTCGATCATGCCGAGCCTGTCGGCCAAGCCGCTCCTGTGGGAGCGGTTCGACCTCACCGATCCGTACACGCTCTACCTCACGACGCTCGCGTTCCTCGGGCTGTCGATCCTCGTCTCCCTCGGCGTGCGCCGGGCCCGGTCCGGGCGGGTCGTCATCGCAACCCGCGACAACCAGCGGGCCTCCGATGCCGCCGCCGTGCCGACGACGAACGTGAAGCTCTCGGCCTTCCTGCTCGCCGGGGTGATCGCCGGCATCGGCGGCGGCTTCTACATGCTCGGCGTCAACTCGATCGGCCAGAACCAGTTCGAGCCGGCCCTGTCGCTCGACGTCTTCACCACCGCCATCATCGGCGGCATCGGGTCGGTCACCGGCGCCGTGGTCGGCGTGCTCACGTTCCGCTTCCTCGAGAGCTTCCAGGCCCTCGGCTACTACCGGCAGGCGGTGTCCGGCGGCGGCCTGCTCATCGTGCTCTACCTGCTGCCCGGCGGCCTCGGGCAGCTGATCTTCGCCGTGCGCGACCGCTACCTCCGGACCGTCGCCAACCGCAGGGGGATCCTCGTGCCCAGCCTCGTGGCCGACAAGCGGGTCGAAGGGGAAGCGGAGCACGCGGCCGACGAGGTCGACCTCCTGTCCGGCGCCCTCACCGGTGCCCCGGTCGGAGCGGGCCGATGACCCTCACCGATCCCACCCAGGAACTGCACCTGCACGGCAACGAGGCCGGCGGCGACGGCGGCCCGCTGCTCGACTGCACGGGCGTCGACGTCAGCTACGGCCCGGTCCAGATCCTCTTCGGCGTCGACTTCGCCGTCACCGAGGGAGAGATCGTCGCCCTCCTGGGCACGAACGGCGCCGGCAAGTCCACCATCCTGAAGGCGATCTGCGGCCTGGTGAAGCCGAAGCGGGGCAAGGTCGTCTTCGCCGGCGAGGACGTCACGAACCTCCCGGCCGACGTCACGACCCACCGCGGCATCTCGCTCATGCCCGGCGGCAAGGGCGTGTTCCCCACGCTCACCGTCGAGGAGAACCTGCGGCTCGCGGCGTGGCTCATCCGGGGTGACGACGACCGCGTGGCCGCGGCCCGCGAGGAGGTCGAGGAGCTCTTCCCGATCCTGCGCGCCCGGTCGCAGCAGATGGCGGGCAACCTCTCGGGCGGCGAGCAGCAGATGCTCGCCCTCGGCGGCGCCCTCATGACCAAGCCACGACTGCTGATGATCGACGAGTTGTCGCTCGGCCTCGCCCCCACCATCGTGGCCCAGCTGCTCGAGGTCGTGCGTGAGATCCACAGCCGCGGCACCACGATCGTGATCGTCGAGCAGTCGATCAACGTCGCCCTGAACCTGGCGGAGCGAGCCGTCTTCATGGAGAAGGGCGAGGTCCGCTTCGAGGGGCCGACCGCCGACCTCCTCGAGCGCCCCGACATCCTCCGCTCCGTGTTCATCGCCGGCGCCAACGCCGCCTCGGGCGACGAAGGCGAGGGGCCCAAGGAGCGGGCCCGCCTGCGGGACGCCGACGCCGTGGCCGAGGATGCCAAGGTCGTGCTCGAGTGCCGCGACGTCGTGAAGCGCTTCGGCGGCATCACCGCCGTCGACCACGTCGACCTCCAGCTGCGCGACGGCCAGATCCTCGGCCTGATCGGCCACAACGGCGCCGGCAAGACGACGCTGATGGACTGCATCTCGGGGTTCAACGAGATCGAAGCGGGCCGCATCCTCCTGCGGGGCCACGACATCACAGAGTTCGCCCCCCACGAGCGGGCCCTGGCGGGCCTCGGTCGGTCCTTCCAGGACGCGCTGCTGTACCCGACCCTCACCGTGGCGGAGACGGTGGCCATCGCCCGCGAGCGCCACCTCGCCAGCCGCGACCTCGTGGCCGCCGCCTTCTCGCTCCCGGCCAGCTACGAGTCCGAGCTGAGCGTCATGGACAAGGTCGACGAGCTCGTCGAGCTCATGGGCCTCAGCGCCTTCCGCGACAAGCTCACCGGAGAGCTCTCCACCGGCAGCCGCCGCATCGTCGACCTGGCCTGCATCCTCGCCCAGGATCCCAAGGTGCTGATGCTCGACGAGCCCTCCGGCGGCGTCGCCCAGAAGGAGACGGAGGCCCTCGGCCCCCTCCTCCTACGGGTGCGGGAGGCCACCGGCTGCTCGGTGCTCGTCATCGAGCACGACATGCCGCTGCTCTCGGCCATCTGCGACCGGATGGTCGCCCTCGAGCTGGGCGGGGTCATCGCCGAGGGCACCCCGGCCGAGGTGCTCGAGCACCCGCGGGTCGTCGAGAGCTACCTGGGCACCGACGAGTCGGCGATCAACCGCTCAGGTGCGGCCGGCACGTCGAAGCCGGGGCCCGAGGCGATCGTCGACGACGAGGCCGAGCAGCTGTGGGAGCCCGAGGCCCCCATCGCCGCACTGCCGGCGGCGACGAACGGCGACCGGGCCCGCCGGCGCGCCCCGCTCCGCGCCGAGAAGTAGCGCCCCGCAC
>JACDCH010000336.1 GCA_013694495.1 Acidimicrobiia bacterium
GACGGTGGCGGTGACGCCGGCGGTGGCGGTGGCGGTGACGAGGGCGGTGACGGGGGCAGCAACAATCAGGAGGACGGCGTCGTCGTCCGCCCCGGCGACGTCGACGGCGGACGCGACCCCAACAACCCGACGGGCGCCGAGGTCAGCGCGGCGCTGACCGAGGACCTGCCGATGGCGACGTTCGCGGCCGGACTCGAGGTGCTGGCGGTCAACACCTACCGGGACGCGATGAGGGTCGCGGCGAGCGGTGGGCTCGGCGACGTCCCCGCCGCCGTGGTCGAGTTCATGACCACGGTCATGGGTCACCACCAGGCCGCCCTCGACCAGTGGAACCGGGCCCTGGCCATCAGCGGGGAGCCTGAGGTCACGACACCTGACCCGACGCTCCGGCCCACGGTCGAGGCCGCCCTGCAAGACGTGAGCGACGCCACCGGCGCCGCCCGCCTCGCGCTCATGCTGGAGGACATCGCCGCCGCCACGTACCTGGCGGCCATCCCGATGCTGCGAGCGCCCGAGTCGATCGGCCTCGCCGCCTCGATCCAGCCGGTGGTGATGCAACACGCCGCCGTCCTGCACTTCGTCCTCGGCGAGTACCCGGTCCCCGATGTCTTCGCGAGCACGGCGCAAGCAGCGGGACCGGCATAGCGGGCCGAGCGGCCGTCGCCGCCACGCACGTTTGGTGACCACGCCGGTGGTCCTTCGCCCGCCACGCTCCATTGGACATCGGCCGTCGGCTATTCCATCGTTCCGAAGCCGGGCGTGTCGAGCCCTGTTCTCCGAGCTTCCCGTCGGCCTGTGCCGCTCGCTCAACTGGGACCAGGGCTCGGAGATGGCCCCACCACCACGAGATCGCCCAGTGGGGCTCTATGCCCGTCTACCTCTGCCGTCCCGGCCGTCCTTGAGAACAGCCCAGCGAAGCTGGTCGATGAAGATCGAGCCGACGCCGTTGAAGCGGCACCAGTCGGCGACGGCGTTGGCGATGAACTCGGGGCCGTGGTCGAACCTGACGAACGCGGGCGCGCCTCGGGTGAGCATCAGCCGGTCGAGGGTGGCCACGACCCGGTCGGCGTCGATGTTGCGGTCCACGACGATGCGGGGCAACTCGTCGACAACGTTGAGCAGCTTCAGGGTGCGGCCATCGACGGTGACGTCGAACTGGAAGTCCAACGCCCACAGGGCGTTCGGCGCGATCGGGCACATCGCCCCGACCGCGTGCCGATCCCGCGGTGGGGCTTCTTGCGCTTCCGGTAGGGCACCCGCAGGCCCTCTTCCCTCCACAGGCGCTGGATGCCCTTGTCGTTCACGACCCGGCCCTGCTTGCGGGCCGCCTTCGCGGCTCGCCGTCACCCCCACCGGGGCCGCTCGGTCGAGAACGCCCGGAGGGACGCCCGGAGCTCGACCTCGTCGTCGGTGATCGCGGGCGGGTCGAGGCGTTGGGTGGAGCGGTGCTGGCCGACGACCCGGCACGCGTGCCGTTGGGAGACCCCGAACCGTTCGCCCAGCATGCCCACGGCGGCGCGTCGACGGTTCGGGGTCAGAAGTTTCCCCTCGGCCAGCTCCTTGAGCATCGACTTGTCGAGCTCGGCCTCGGCCAGGAGCTTCTTGACGGGCGTTCTGACCCTCGAGCTCCTCGAGGCGCTTCGCATCGCTGGCCTTCATGCCGCCGTACTGCGCGACCCACCGATGCGAGTCGACTCCGCGACCTGCAGATGCCGGCAGACCTCGTCGAGCTCGGTGCCGCCGGCGACGAGCTTGCTGCCCTCGGCGAGCTTGCGGATGATCTGGTCGGGCGTATGCCGTCGACGCTTCGTCACGGAGCTGCCCTCCTCGCCCCATCTTGGGGCAACGGAGTCGCACAACACCTGGACCACTTCGCGGGGGTCATCTCAGATCGGCGCGCTCGGTCGAACTGAGGGTTCCATTCGGTGCGGAGGGGGGAGAGGCTGGACATGGGAGAGATCACCTCGGTACGAGCTGGCGAGACGTGGGGGCGCCGGCTTGAGGGCGCCGGCGCCTACCTGCTCCGGTATGGGTTGGTCGTCGTCCTGCTGTGGGTCGGTGCGCTGAAGTTCACCGCCTACGAAGCAGAAGCCATCGTGAAGTTCGTCGACAACAGTCCAC
>JACDCH010000337.1 GCA_013694495.1 Acidimicrobiia bacterium
CCACCATCATGGGCGCGCACAAGCAAGGATGAAGTCGTCATGGTCATCGGGTTCTCCGTAGTCCTGGTCTCGCCCTGTAGCGATGATCGGCTACCGCAGATGTCTCACATCACCCTGACAGACAGGGAAGCGGTAGCACGTTCGATCGTCACTTCTTCCACTGGAGCGGTTCGGCAGTTGATGGAAGCGGTTGGTTGGGCGCACCGTCGGGCCGCTCCGCCTCGTCCCGGGCGAGAACGCTCGTTCATATGGTCGACGAGTCGATCGTGGAATTCCGCGCTGAGAGGTTCGAGGTTTGTGTCGGACAGCGCGCTTCGAATCTCTGCGGCGCGCAGCAGCGGCGCGGCAGGTCGAAATCGTCCGTTGCCTTCCTTCGGGGACTTGACATGCAGACGCGATTCAGCGCCTGAGCCGAGCGCCCCGGGACGTACCGGCGCGAAAGCCGCTCCGGCATGAGGCCGGGCTTGTCCTAGATTGCTGGACGAGCCCCGATCGTCGAGACCACCACCGGGGAGGGGGACCGCCTTGGGTGCCATCCGCCGTTCAGGCGTGGAGGCCGAACCCCGTCCGCTGTTCCGGTTGTCGGTCGAGCCCAAGTACGAGTGGCCGGACGCGGGGGTACGCGTGCTCGTCGCCGAGAACGATCGATCATGTCTCGTCCTGGCGCTCGACGAGGACGACGACGTCGACGTGGATCGACCGCCGCTCTTCGTCGAGACCGATGTGGTCTCGGCGGTGGCGGCGTGGTGGGCGACGCTCGACCCCTCGACGATCAAGGGGTTCGAAGCCGCAACGATCGGCTTTTGCAACCACGAGGTCGCCGGTGTCCTTGTCGATGCGGGCGCGGTACCGGGCTGGCTGAAAATCGACGAGGAGTGGTGGATCTTGAACACCGGCGACATCCTCGGCGGCGAGATCTTGGTTCCCAGCGACGGCAAGATCTCCTCTCGTGAGGACTTCGTGGTCGACCTCCACCAGGACCAGCACACCTACGGCGGTATGGCCGCACCCGGCTTCGACGACTACCTGTGGGAGGAGATCGGCCACCTTGGCGACCTCTGGGTCTACAGCGACTCGGGCGACGCGTACGTTGTGGACCGCTTCGCGAGCCGAACGCTCGCCCTGGTGTCGCTGGCCGAGCACAGCCAGACGCTCGCTGTCGACGGAGAGGGAAGGCAGGTCCCCGGCGTCGCCCGCGATGGTGGCGTTGCCTGGTTCGAGGGTCGGCTCTGGGAGGCGGGCACCAACGAGACGGTCCCGATGCCCCGGCGACGCCGCAGTCGAGCCGCGCCCGAGCGCTGGTTGCCGGCGTCGGTGACCCTGAGCCTCGGCACGCTCGAGTGGGCGATCTTCGCTGGTGAACGATGGACGGGCGACCCCGACTGGTTCTGCCTCGACGCATCCACCGGTGCCGGCCCCGTAGGCGACGAGGCGCCGTCGCCGCCGGAGGGTTGGCTGCCGCGCCAGGTGGTCGCATTGCTCGACGGCCACCGCGCCGAGCACTGGCTGATCAGGTACCGCCAACTCGTCGAGGCCGCCTGGCTCGATGTGCAGGACAGCCGACCGTTCCGGCACCCGCCGGCGCTCGTGACCCTGGCCGACGGGACGACGGCCCGCGGCATCGACGTGGGTGAGGACCGCGAGCTCGCTGCCACGCTGGTCGAGGCGTTCAGGCTCCCCGGTCACTACGTCGCCAGGGCCGACGGGGCATCGTTCGAGCCCGCCCACGGCCACGCGCCCGTGCCCGTGCCCTGCGCCCTTCGGGCGGCCACCGCCCCGCCCGAGGCCGACCTCCTGTGGGACGAGGGCTTCCTGGTCGATCCGTACGCCAACGCTGGTGCGGAGATGATGCAGGGCGGTGGGTGAGCCCCGTCCGCCCACCGCGACCCACCGATCCTTGCCAAATGGCGTCGGTCTGATCTCGTGCGCCGACGGGGAAGTGCCGTCGTCGTTGGCGGGTCGTCGTGTCGATGGCAGGAGCGGCGGCGTGCTCCGGAGGTCGGGCGGCCCCGGCAGCAGCCCCGTCCGGCGCCGGGAACGCCACCGTCGCCTCCGTCGTCGATGGCGACACGTTCGACGTCCGCCTGGCCGACGGGTCCGACGAGCGGGTCCGCATCGTCGGGGTGAACGCGCCGGAACACGACGAGTGCTTCGCCGACGACGCGACCGCGGCGCTGACGGCCCGGATCGGTGGTCAGTCGGTGGACCTCGTCCGAGACCACTCGGACCGCGATCGGTACGGGCGCCTGCTCCGCTACGTCGAGGTCGGCGGGGTGGACGTGGGTGAGCGGCTCGTCCGCCAAGGCTTCGCCATCGCCAGGGTGTCCGAGCCCGACACCGATCGAGCGGCGCAGATCGCCGCCGCGGAAGTGTCGGCGATCGTTGCCGGCACCGGCTTGTGGGCGACCGACGCCTGCGGACCGGCGGTTGACCCCAGTGTTCGTGTGGGTCTGTCGGCCCTGCGAGCCGACGCCGACGGCGACGACAGCACCAACCTCAACGACGAGTGGGTCGAGATCACCAACGATTCGACTGCCCCTGTCGACCTGACCGGCTGGGTCGTGCGAGACGAGTCCGCCTCGCATCGCTTCGCCTTCCCCGACGGCTACTCGCTCCCACCGGCAGCCGCCGTTCGGCTCCACTCGGGCTGCGGACCGGGAACCCTGCACGACCTGTTCTGGTGCGAGTCGGGCTCGGCGGCGTGGAACAACAGCGGAGACACCGCGTTCCTGCTCGATCCCGCCGGCACATCGTGGATCACCTCGCCGGCTAAACCGGCGCCCGGCGGTGGCAACGCTCCCACCCCGACCAGCGGCCCAGGATCTGCTGCCCGTCAGTGGTGGCCCACCGGTCGGCGTCGGTGCAGGCGCGCAGGACGCGCAGGGCCGCGAGGTTGGCGTCGAGCTTCGCGACGCGCCCCGGGGGCCCGAGGTCGGCCTGGCCTCGGAGCCGGAAGACCGCACGGGCGGACGGTGAGCTGGTCGGTTCTAGATGGACGGCTCGTGGAGCGACTGGTTATCGTCGCCAGGGTCTTCCAGTAGTCCCGGGTCGGTCGCCTGGTCCTGCGGGGTCAGGTCCGGTTCGGGTTGGAAGGCCCAGTGGTTGGCCAGGACCAGCTCCTCGGCCGTCGCCCGGCTCTCGGCGGAGCGGCGTTGCAGGTCGAGGAGGTTCTCGCCGGGGCGGGACGGTCCCATCAGTTGGTCGCGGATGTCGGGGATCTCGGTCTGGATCTGGTCGCCGATCGCCTCGAACACCAAAGGTGGGGAGGGACTGGGGCAATCGTGAAGCCGCATTCCACTCCTTCAGGATGACGTGCCCGCGTTTGGCCCGAACGACCTTCGGGTTTTCTTCGCAGGCCCATCCCACTGGGCACCGTGACAAAACCGTGACAAGCGGCCCTTCAACGGGAAGCAGAGAGGCCCTCCCCGTTTCCGGAAAGGGCCTCTGTCCTGCTGGTTCGTTGGTGGCGGGGGCCCGCGCTGCGCGTTGACTGCAACCCTGGTGCTGGGCTGCTGAGCGTCAGGCGTCCCGCTTGCGGAGGCGTGCTTCGAGGGCGGGCAACGCCACGATGTCCTTGGGTCGCCCGGCCGAGCGCTTCGACGTGATGACGTCGGCAAGAGACGCAACGGGTACGTCCACGCCGGAAACGACAATGACCACTTGGCCCATTCGGAGCGCCTCGTAGCCACCGGCAAACCCCGCCGGCCGGAAGCAGAGATCGACTGGTCCGTGCGTCGTGATGAGTGTGAGCGTCGACATCTGTCGCAGCTGCTGTGGGTGCGGGTCGAACGAGATGCCAGCGGGCTCGCCCTC
>JACDCH010000549.1 GCA_013694495.1 Acidimicrobiia bacterium
GGAGGGGCTGGCCCGCGCCGCCGCCGAGGCGGACCCGGGCGATGGCCTTGCCGCCGCCCCACCCGACGAGCACGCCGATGCCGGCGCCGAGCACCATCTGCCGGAGGCCGAACCCGATCCAGTCGCCCGCCGTCACGGTCTGCTCCGCGGCGGCGACGAAGCCGACGGTGAGCAGGACGGCCATCGGGTCGTTCAGGCCGGACTCCGCCTCGAGCGTGGCCGCGATGCGGTGCGGGATCGAGACGCCCTTGGTGGCGGCGAACACGGCGGCCGCGTCGGTCGACGCGACGACCGCCCCGATCACGAGCGCCGTCAAGCCGTCGACGTCGAACACGAGGGAGGCGATGCCCGCCACCACCGCGGTGGTGATGCCGACCCCCACGGTCGCCAGTGCGGTCGCCGGGGCGGCCACCTCCCGCAGGTCGCGCGCCGACGTCGACAGGCCGCCGTCGAAGAGGATGAGGACGAGGGCGAGGACGGCGAGGTTCTGGGCCAGGCCGGTGTCGTCGAAGTGCACGAGCTCGAGGCCGTCGTCGGCCACGAGCATCCCGGCCCCGAGGAAGACGAGCAGGCTCGGCAGGCGGATCCGCTCCGCCACGCCGGCGGCGGTCACGCCGACAGCCAGCACGGCCGCCACGGCCAGCACCGGCGCGTCGATGAAGAGGTGCGGCGGCTCGAGCTCGGCGAGCACCACGCCGCCTACGCGCTGGTGCCGGCGGCGGCCTCGCGGCGGGCGGCGAGCGCGGCGGCGATGGCGCGGCCGTCGGCCTTACCCTTCGTGGCCTTCATGACGTGGCCGGTGATGGCGCCGATGGCCTTGTCGTTGCCGGCCAGGACCTTGTCCCACGCCGCCCCGTTGGCAGCGATGGCCTCGTCGACCACGGCCTCGAGCTCGTCGCCGCCCATGGCCTCGAACCCGAGCTCGGCGGCCAGCGCCACCGGGTCGCCGGCGCCGCCCCGCTCGACGATGACGTCGAGCAGCTTCTTCGCCTGCGTCGCGGTGACCGCCCCGGTGGCTTCGAGGCGCACGACGCCGGCGAGCGCGTCGGGCGAGAACGACGCCGAGAGCTCGGCGGCGATGTCGTGCTCGACGTGGGTGAGGACGCGGGCGGCCTCACCGCTGGCGGCAATGGCGGCCAGGGCCAGCTCGTCCTGGTGGCGCTCGACCAGGAGGGCGACAGCGGGGGTGGTGACGGCGACGCCGGCGGCGTCGGCCAGCGCGCTGCGGCGGGCCGCCGGCAGAGCAGGCAGGGCGGCCCGAATCGCGTCGAGCCACGCGGGCTCGGGCTCGAGGGGCACGAGGTCGGGCTCGCGGAAGTACCGGTAGTCGTCGGCCTCCTCCTTGCGCCGACCGGCCCGGGTGCGGCCGGCCTCCTCGTCCCAGTGCCGGGTCTCCTGCACGATCGAGTCGCCGGCCTCGAGGGCGTCGATCTGGCGCCGGACCTCGTAGTCGATGGCCCGGCCGAGCGAGCGCAGCGAGTTGAGGTTCTTGATCTCGCAGCGGGTGCCGAACGGCGCGTCGGGCGACGGCCGCACGGAGACGTTGGCGTCCACCCGCATCGACCCCTCCTCCATCTTGGCGTCGGAGGCGCCCACGGCGAGCAGGACCGAGCGCAGCTCGGCGACGTACTCGCGGGCGGCCTCGGCCGAGCGGAGGTCGGGCTCGGAGACGATCTCGAGCAGGGGGACGCCGGCCCGGTTGTAGTCGACGAGGCTGAAGTCGGCGCCGTGGATGCGGCCGCTCTCCCCCACGTGGGTGGACTTGCCGGTGTCCTCCTCGATGTGGGCCCGGGTGATGCCGATGCGCTGGCCCGACGGGAGGTCGAGGTGGCCGGCGATGTCGATGGGCAGGTCGAACTGCGTGACCTGGTAGTCCTTCGGCATGTCGGGATAGAAGTAGTTCTTCCGGGCGAACACGCTGGGCCGCACGTCGCAGTCGAGGGCCAGGCCCACCCGGGCGGCGTGCTCGACGGCCCGCTCGTTGATCACCGGCAGCGACCCGGGAAGGCCGAGGCACACCGGGCAGACGTTGGTGTTCGGCTCGGAGCCGAAGCGGTTCGGGCAGCCGCAGAACAGCTTGGTGGCGGTGTCGAGCTCGACGTGGACCTCGAGGCCGATCACCGTCTCCCACGTGGTCTCCATCGCCGACATGCGCTGCAGGTTAGGGCGGGCGGATCGAGGCCGACGACGACCGGGAGCGGGAAGAGCGCGCTGGTTCAGCGGCTGCGCCAGCCGCTCACACCCACGACGAGCATTCGCACCTGGCGCTCCACGTCGGCGACGAGCTGGGCCACGAGGTCGGCCCGATTCGGCGGCACGTCGAGGAGCTCGGCGACGGTCTCGACCATCACGAGCACGATGAGCTCAGCCAGCAGGCGATGTCGTCGGTGGTCCACCGGTCGACCACCGGCATGCGGTCGAGGTCGGTGGCCAGCTCGCTGGTGAAGAGCCGGATCTCCTGGCGGATGGCCCGGCGCAGGACCGGGCTGCCACCGTTGCACTCCCGGGCGATGAAGCGGAGGTGGGCACCGTGCTCGTCGACGCTGGCGACGAGCACCCCGAGCGACCGGCGGGCGATGTCGCTGGGATCGACCTCGCCGGCCCGAACCGCCCGCAGCATCCGGTGGAGGGGCACGAAGGGCTCCTCCACGAGCACGAGGCCGAGCTCGTCGAGCGTCTTGAAGTGGCGGTAGAACGCGCTGGGCACGCCCGGCCCGGGCTCACCGTCGGCCTGTCGCAGGCCGCCGGCGACTTCACCCTGGCGGCAGTCGTCGACCGCCCGGTGCTGCTCGTCTCGGCCGGCAGCGGCGTGACGCCCGCGCTGTCGATGCTGCGCACGCTCTGCGACGAGGGCCATACGGGGCCCGTCACCTGGGTCCACCACGCCCGCTCCGCCGCCGACGTGCTCTACGGCGCCGAGGTGGCGACGATCGCGGCCGAGCACCCGAACGTCAGCTTCGACCTCGTGGCCGAGGACGAGCGGGGCCGCTTCAGCGTCGACGGACTCGCCGCGGCGTGCCCCGACTGGGCCGACGCCGACACGTACCTGTGCGGCCCGGCCGGCTTCGGCCGCAAGACCGGCCGCCAGACCCTCAAGGAGTATGTGCTGTTCCCGCTGCTGTCGGAGCCGGGTGCGCTCGCCACCCTGACCGGCAACGCCACCGCCAACCTGGCGCGCAACCTCTGGGCCTTCACGATCATCTTCTGCGGCCACTTCCCCGCCGGCGTGGCAACGTTCCCGCTGTCCGAGCTCGACGACGACCGCCCCGGCCGCTGGTACGTGCGTCAGCTGCTGGGCTCGGCCGACATCACCGGCGGCCCCCCTCCTCCACATCATGTCCGGGAACCTCAGCCTCCAGATCGAGCACCACCTGTTCCCTGGCCTGCCCGCCCACCGCGACGCCGAGATCGCGCCGGCCGTGCAGGAGGCGTGCGAGCGCCACGGGCTGCCGTACAACGCGCGGTCGCTGTCGAAGCAGTTCGGGTCCGTGGTAGCCAAGATCTGCCGCCTCGCCCTTCCCCCGAAGCGCTGAGCCCGTTGGCGGTCTGGCACGGTGGTGCGGTGCGATCCGCGCTCCGAGCCACCGCCGCCCTCGCCGTCGCCGCCACTGCCGGACTGGGGTGCGGCGCCAGCGCCGGCGGGCCGAGCGCCCTGAACACGACAGCCCGCCCAGCCCCGGCGCCCGTGCCCTCGACCGC
>JACDCH010000360.1 GCA_013694495.1 Acidimicrobiia bacterium
GTGCGGACCGTGGCGGGCGACACCGGCGCCGAGGCCGACGTCGAGCGGGCGGTGGGGGTGGCAGCCGAAGGCGCGGGGCTGCAGGCGGCCGTGCTGTCGGCCGGGACCGGCACGATGGCCCCGCTGGTCAGCACCTCGCTCGACGAGTGGGAGCGGGTGATGCGCACGAACCTCACCGGCGCGTTCCTCGCCGTGAAGCACGCCGGCGCCGCCATCGCTGCCGCCGGTGGTGGCGCCATCGTCGGCATCTCCTCGATCGCCGGGCCGCTCACCCACCGGCACATGGGCCCGTACTGCGTGTCGAAGGCCGGGCTCGAGACCCTCATCCGCAACGCGGCCGACGAGCTGGGCCGGGCCGGGGTGCGGGTCAACGGCGTGAGGCCCGGCCTGGTGCGCACCGAACTGGCTGACCCGCTGCTCTCCGACGACCAGGTGCTGGCCGACTACCTCGCCCAGATGGCCATCAGCCGGGTGGGGACGCCCGACGACATCGGGGCCGCGGTCCGCTTCCTGTGCGGGCCCGAGTCGACCTGGATCACGGGCCAGGTGCTGGGCGTCGACGGCGGCCACACGCTGCGGCGCGGGCCCGACATCGACCACTGGGCGACGGCCCTGTTCGGCGACGTCGCGGTCACCGGCATCCCCCAGAGGGGTTGACCGATCGCCGCCACTTGGGCAACTTTGACCGCAACAGCAACAATGGTCCGAAACGGGCAGGTGAGATGCCGTCGGAGGGCCGGGAAACCATCGAACACCCTCCGCCGGTCGCGGCAGTTGCGCGCCGGCGGAGACTGATCGAGCGCCGATAGCCACAAGGCGCGCCGCAGGGCGGATGGGGCTGGCGACAACCGAGACGACCGTGAAGGGAGGGCAGGCCGTGGGCGCGACCGACGTTGGCGCGACCCCTCTCCGCGGCCCGTGGCCTGTCCGCCTCGCCGTCTTCGCCGTCGCTGCGCTCGGCACCACCGCCGTCGCCGCCGCCTTCGGTCCCGAGCTGGGTCGCCCCGCCGTCCTCCTGGTGATCGGCGGCCTCGAGGCCGCCAACGCCTTCGCCAGCGTGTGGCTGTCCCGCCGGTTCCGCATCGCCATCTGGTCGCTCGACGGTGCGTTCGTGGCCGCCGGCTTCCTGATCCTCGAGCCGGTCGGCACGATCGTCGCCGTCAGCGCGGGTGCGTTCGTGGGGCACGTGCTCGGGCGGCGGCCGCTGGTGCGCGCCTTCGGCATGGCCGGCGTGATCGGCGTGGCCGCAGCCGCCGCGGTCGCCGTGTTCGAGGTCCTCAGCGTCGACGGCCAGCCCGCCTCGCTGCGCTCGGCGGCCGCCGGCTTCGGCGCCGTCGTGGTGATGACGGCCGTCTGGGAGATGGCCGTGGGGCTCCACTTCCTCGTCGAGAGCGGCGAGCCGCTGCTCGCCGGCGTGCGGGCCGCGCTGCGCTTCGCCCTGCCCCGCACGCCCTTCGCGGCGTCGGTGGGCTACCTCGCCGGTGTGGCCGGCGAGGCCTCGTCCTTCGGCCCGCTGTTCGCCGTGCCGCCCATGGGGGCGATGGTGTTCGTGCTCGCGGAGCACTTCCGGGCCGAGCGCGACCGCGAGCGGGCCGAGACGCTGTTCCGCACCGCCGAGGCGGTGCACGCGTCCATCGACCGGCGCGGCGTGTCGCTGGCCCTGGAGGAGGCGGCCGCGTCGCTCCTCGGCGCTGAACGGGCCGAGGTCCGCAGCACCGCGCCGGAGGGCACCGAGGTCGGTGTGGCCATCGACGGGGCCGAACAGCGCTGGTTGGTGGTCGACGGCGTCGGCGGCGGCGACGCCTCGCAGATCCTGCCGGCGGTCGCCGCCGTGGGGGCATCGGCGCTCGAGAACGCCCGCCTGGTCGAACAGATCAGCCACCAGTCGGTGCACGACACGCTGACCGGCCTGCCGAACAAGGTCCTGTTCGACGACCGGGTCGACCAGGCCATCGCCAACGCGGCCCGGGGGCGGGGCCGCTTCGCCGTCGTCGCCCTCGACCTCGACGCCTTCGGCAAGGTCAACGACAGCCTCGGCCACGCCGTCGGCGACGAGCTCCTGACCATCGTCGCCGACCGGCTCTCCGGCGCCGTGCGGGCGGGCGACACCGTCGCCCGCTTGTCGGCTGACGTGTTCGTGCTGCTGCTGGCCGACGTCGGCACGGCCGAGACCGCGGGCGTGATCACCGAGAAGCTGCTCGCCGCCATGCGTCGCCCGCTGCACGTCGCCGGCCAGGAGATCTTCATGACGGCCTGCGCCGGCCTGGCCTCCTTCCCCGACGACGGCCAGGAGGCCGGCCACCTCCTCCGCAACGCCGGCAGCGCCCTGCACCGGGCCAAGGACCACGGCCCCGGCAGCTACGAGATCTACGCCCAGGGGATGAACGAGGCCGCCCACGAGCGCCTCGCCCGGGAGAGCGAGCTGCACCAGGCCGTCCGCCGCGACGAGCTCCGCGTGCGGTACCAGACCCAGATCGACCTGCGGACCGGGCGGATCATCGGTGTCGAGGCCCTCGTCCGCTGGGAGCACCCCACCTTCGGGCTCCTCGCCCCGGCGGAGTTCGTGCCGCTCGCCGAGGAGTCGGGCCTCATCGTCGGGGTCGACACCTGGGTCCTGCGCCACGCCACCCGCCAGGCGGCCCGCTGGCTCCAGGACGGCCTGCCCCCGGTCCGGGTCGCGGTCAACCTGTCGGCCCGGCACTTCCAGTCGCCCGAGCGTCTCGTGGGAACCATCCGTGACTCGCTGGCCGACTCCGGGCTCCCGCCGGCGCTCCTCGAGCTCGAGGTGACCGAGGGGCTGGCCGTCCACGAGGAGAGCAGCGCCGAGGTCCTCCAGCGCCTCCGCGACCTGGGCACGAGCATCTCCATCGACGACTTCGGCACCGGCTACTCGATGCTGGGCCGGCTGCACCGCTTCCCGGTCGACCGGCTCAAGATCGACGGCAGCTTCGTGCGTGAGATCGTCTCGGCCCGGGCCGATGCGCCGATCGTGGCGGCCATCATCGCCATGGCCCGGTCGCTGGGCATCGAGACCGTGGCCGAGGGGGTGGAGAGGCTGGAGCAGCAGACCTTCCTGCGCAACCGGTCGTGCGACCTGGCCCAGGGGTTCCTGTTCAGCATGCCGGCCGAGCCCGAGGAGGTGGCGCGGATGCTCCGCACCCCCTCGGTCGGGTTCAACCTGGCGCCGCTGAGCTGATCCCCGGCGGCGGCCGCCACCGGCTCGCCGCGCCCTCCTCGCGCCCCGACGAGGTGACCCCTGGGATGGAGGCCGAAACCCCACGTTGAGTGATTCCATCACCACTTGCAGTACAGATTGCAAGCGATTCCGCGTCCTGGAGGGTGATCGCCTCTTTTCAGCGAATGCTTTCAACTGTAGCTTTGCAGGAGCAGGCGGTGTGGCTCACTGTCTGCGATGCACTTGACACTTGGAGGGTGGACATGCGCAACTCGTGAGCGCACGTCCCGAGCGCTCGAGACGATGTCCCGGCTCACTGGCAGCGACTGGAAAGGTTGCCGGCGAGGGCGAAACCGGGTGGTCCCTCAGCGCAATGGACGAGCAGCTGTCGCGCGCTTCGGCGCGAAGGATCGGTACTGCAACTCGGAACCTCCGGCCCGGCACCTGATGGGCCAGCAGAAGGGTGTCGGGCCGGGGGTTTCGTCGCGCCTCAGCTGGCGTCGGAGACGGGCTCGTCGGCGGGGAAGGTCACGGTGATCGTGCGCTCCTCGCTGCCCCGCACCACGACGAGGTCGACGGTCGAACCGGCGGTCGCACCGTCGAGGACGTCGTAGAGGTCGTCGACCGCGGCGAGGTCGCGCTCGCCCGCCCGCACGAGCAGGTCGCCCTCGGCGATGCCGGCGGCGGCGGCCGGGCCGTGCTTGTGGAGGATGCGGTCCACGCGGACAATTTCGGGGTCGTCGGAGAGGCGCACGCCCAGGCGCGACTCGACCGCCTGGCGGGCGGCGTAGCCTTGCACGG
>JACDCH010000368.1 GCA_013694495.1 Acidimicrobiia bacterium
CTCTCGGACCACGTCGGGCGGGCCGTACGCTCGGCGCCGGTGCGGCGGTGGGACAGGGCGGGCGAGGTGCGCCGCGTCGGCTCGCTGCTGCGCAGCCCCTACGTGGTGGCCGAGCAGCGCAACGTCGACCCGGCCGACGACGTGGTCGTCGAGGAGGGTGAGCTCGTCGCCGCCCTGGACGGGCGCGGCCGGTTCACCACCGTCGCGTGGTTCGCCTGACCGGTCGCCCGGTCAGCGGGCCTCAGGCCCGGGCGTCGAGGACGCGCTTGCGCTCGTTCTCGTTCGTGCCGCCCCAGATCCCGTGCGACTCCTTGATGCGGAGCGCGTAGTCGAGGCAGGGCTGACGCACGGCGCACGTGGCGCAGATCGCCTTCGCGCGCCGCTCGCGGTCGAGCTTCTCGTCCTTGCGCTCGAAATTCGTCGGTGGGTAGAAGACGGCGGCCTGGGGGCCGCGACAGGCGGCCTTCTGCTGCCAAGCGTCGTCGGTACGCAGCGCGCTCATGAAGCCATATCCCCCGAGCTCCCCCTTCCGGCCGAGGGAGATTCGGAAACTACGTCCACCCCTGGGCGGCAGCAAGGGGAACTTCAGCTAGCGCGATGCTCGCGACCGTCGCGGTAGTCCCGGGCGCCGCCGTCGATCGGCTCCACTTCCAGCACCAGCGCGTCGATGCCGGCGACCCGCACGAGCGCCCCGGCGGGGATCGGCGTGGCCCGGTTCGTGCGGGCCCGCCACGGGGCGTCGCGAATCACGACGGTGCCGTCGGGGTCGACGGCGGTGCGGGCCGTGCCCTGCTCGCCGATCATCCACTCCCGGCCGATCGTCGGCGTCGAGAACCGGCTCCGGACCATGGCCGGCATGCCGCCGAGCATCGCCAGGACCATGCCGACGACCGCGATCAGCAGCGTGATCCAGGACAGCGCGACGTCGTCGCGGTACAGCAGCAACGACCCGAGGACGAAGGCGGCAGTGCCGAGGCCGGTCCACACCCGCGGCACCCCGGTCTGGATGTCCACGGCGAAGCCGAACATCGAGCACACGAGCAGGCCGACCGCCACCGGCGAGGTGGGCAGGACCGACAGCCCGTAGGCACCCAGCACGAGGAAGAGCGCCCCGACGCTGCCGGCCACGCCCACACCGGCGGTGAACAGCTCGAAGACCAGCAACGCCATGCCCATCACGAACAGCAGGTAGGCGACCGGCGGGCTGCCGACCGTGTGGGCCAGCTGATCGACCAGCGGCAGGGCAGAGAAGCGGACCCGGGTGACGGGTGTCCGCGTGCTGCGGCCGTCGGGGGTCGTGGCCTCGACCGACTCGACCGGGATGCCCTCGTCGGCGAGGTTCACGATGAAGTTGCCGACGACGCTGGCCGCGTCGGGGTCGATCTCGGTGATCTCGTCGGCGAAGGCCTGCTCGGGGTTGCGCGACGGCTGCCCCGTCCGCTGGAACGTCGACCGGTCGGCGAGGGCGCCCACGTCGGCCGCCTCGAGCAGCTCGGCCGCCTCGTCGCGCGCCTCGGCGCCGGAGGGGCCGACCCACACCGCGATCGGGACCTCGACCTCGTCGATGAGGGCCAGGAGCTCGTCGAAGCGGGGGCGGTCGACGACGGCGCCCGGGCTGTCGAGCTGGAGGACGACTGCCACGGCACCGCAGGCGTCGGCCTCGATCACCGTGCGCTCCACGAAGTCGACGAGCACGTCGTCGAGCAGCCCCGAGACCTCCGCGACGCGGACCTCCTCGCAGGTCGTCGCCCCTGCTGGTGCAGCGGCGGCGGGCGCCGCGGTGGCGGCGCCGGCGGCGGCCAGCAGTCCGAGCACGACCCGACCGGGGGTTAGTCTCCGCACGTCCTGCCTAGGGCCTCGAGGGGAAAGTTGTGGAAACAGCGGAGTTCCTCGCTGCGTCCCGCCTGGTCATCGTGGCCGGGAAGGGCGGCGTGGGCAAAACCACGGTGAGCGCCACGCTGGCGATGGCCGCGGCGCGTTCCGGCCTCGCCGTCCAGCTGCTCGAGATCGAGGGCAAGTCGGGACTGTCGTCGCTGTTCGGGCGGGAGGCGCTCGCCTACGACGACGCCGAGCTGGCACCGGGCATCCGGGGCCGCACGATCACCCCCGACGAGGCCCTGCTCGACTACCTCAAGGCCCACGGGCTGTCCCGCGTCTCGAAGCGGCTGGTGTCGTCGGGCGCCCTCGAGATCGTGGCCACGGCGGCACCGGGCATCCGCGACATCCTGGTGCTCGGCAAGGTCAAGCAGCTCGAGCAGGAACGGAGCGCCGACCTGCTGGTGCTCGACGCGCCCGCCGCCGGGCACGCCATCACGTTCCTGCTCGCCGCCCGGGCCCTGCTCGACACCGTCGGCGTCGGGCCCATCAACGCCCAGGCCCGCGACGTGCTCGAGCTGCTCACCGACCCGGCCCGGTGCCAGGTGATGCTGGTCACGCTGCCAGAGGAGACCCCGGTCAACGAGCTCATCGACACCGCGTACCACCTCGAGGACCGCGTCGGCGTCAGCCTCGGGCCGGTGGTCGTCAACGGCGTCGTGGCCGAGCTCCCCGGGCTGGACACCGACCCCGAGGCGGCGGCCGAGGCCGGCGGCGTCTCGCTGCGGCCCGGCGAGGCCGAGTCGATGCGGGCCGCGGCGGCGTTCCGGGCCGAGCGCCGCGAGCTCCAGGTGGAGCAGGTCGCCCGCCTCAGCTCGGCACTGCCGCTCCCCCAGATCCACCTCCCGTTCCTGTTCGGTCCCGACCTCGGGTCCGCCGAGCTGGGCACCCTCACCGATGCGTTCACGGCCGGCATCACCGCGCTCGAGACCGTGAGCGGGCCCTGATGCCGGAGGCCACCAGGGAGGCGACGCCGCTGCTCGACCTCGTCGACACCGCCTCGGTGCTGGTGTGCTGCGGGTCGGGCGGGGTCGGCAAGACCACGACCGCGGCGGTGATCGCGCTCGAGGCGGCCCGGCGCGGCCGCCGGGCGGCCGTCGTCACCATCGACCCGGCCCGCCGGCTGGCCAACGCCATGGGGCTGGAGGCCCTGTCGAACGAGCCTTCGCAGGTGCAGGGCGACTGGCCGGGCGAGCTGTGGGCGCTGATGCTCGACACGAAGCGCACGTTCGACTCGCTGGTCGCGGCGCACGCCGGTGACGAGGCCCAGACGCAGCGGATCCTGGCCAACCGCTTCTACCAGAACATCTCCGGCGCCCTGTCGGGCACGCAGGAGTACATGGCCACCGAGAAGCTCTACGAGCTGCACCACGAGCGCGACTTCGACCTCGTGGTCGTCGACACCCCGCCGTCGCGCCACGCCCTCGACTTCCTCGACGCCCCCCGCCGACTCACCCGCTTCCTCGACCACCGGCTCTACCGGATCCTGATGGCCCCCACCCGGGGCGCCATGAAGGCGGTGAGCGTGGCCGCCCAGGCGTTCGTCCGCACGCTCACCAAGGTCGTCGGCGGCGAGGTGTTCGACGACGCCATCACCTTCTTCACCGCCTTCGACGGGATGGAGAAGGGCTTCAAGCAGCGGGCCGAGGCGGTGATGGGGCTCCTGGCCGACGAGGGCACCTCGTTCGTGCTCATCGCGTCGCCCCGGCGCGACACCGTGGCCGAGGCCGACTACTTCGCGTCGAAGCTGGCCGAGGAGGGCATCGACGTCAGCGCCCTCGTCGTGAACCGGATGCACCCCCGCTTCGGCGAGGGCCTGGCCGAGGCCGCCGCCGCTCGGGCCGAGACGCTGGCCGGCACGCCGCTCGGCGACCACTACGCCAACCTCGCCGACTTCCGCCTCGCTGCGTCCGGCGAGGAGCAGCACCTGGCCGACCTGACGGCGAAGGTCGCGCCGGCACCCGTCGTGCGGGTGCCGATGCTGTCGACCGACGTGCACGACCTCGCCGGCCTGGCCGCCGTGGCCGACCACCTCTTCGCCGCCGCCGGTCAAGGCTGAGGGGACGACCGCAGGCGCAGCACCACCCGAGTGCGGCGGAGCCGGGCGATCTCGGCCTCCATGGCGGCGATCCTGCGCCGGGTCGAGCGGCCCCGCAGGCCGGCCAACTCGGAGACGGCGAGCAGCGAGAGCGGAACTGCGATCAGCGCGACCTGGGTCCTGTGGTCGGTGAGGGCGCCGACCACCGCACCCAGTCCGGCGACCCGCCACCGGACCTCACCGACGACGGCCCGAGCCGGGACGGGTCGACCGTCGGGCCGGGGGTTGGCGTCCCCCTGCGTCACGAAGAACCGCCCGCTCGGCTGATCGAGCACCTCCACGACCCGGTGCGTCACGACCGACGGCAGCCTGTCGTCACGGAACGCGATCACCGTCCCGGGCCCGACGTCAGCGGGATCGACCGGCGCCAACGCGACCATCGAGCCGGGCGCGATGCCGGGCCGCATGGAGCCCGTCTCGACGGCGGCGAGGGTCCAGCCCTGCGCCCACGCCGAGACGAGCGCGGCGACGAGCGGCACGAGGAGAGCGATGAGCACGGTCAGGAAGACGGCGGCCCGGCGCATGCCGCCATGGTCAGGCGGTGGCCGACGTCACGGTGGCCGACCGCGGGGCGTTGCCGAGCACGGCCATCTCGCCGACGCAGTCGCCCGGGCCGATCGAGCCCACGAGCACCCCGCCGACGACGACGCTGGCCTCGCCGTCGAGCACGATCATCACCTCGTCGCCGGGATCGCCCTCCCGCAGGAGCGTCTGGCCCGGGGCGAGGGGCCGCTCGTGGGCGGCCTTCACGAGGTCGTCGAGGAGGGCGGGGGACGCGTCGGCGAACAGGGGCAACCGGGCCAAGGCCCGACCGTCTGTCATGCGCCGTCCACCCTTTCCCCCGTCCCGCCGGGCCCCGCGCCGAGGAACCTACTGGTCCGCGGTGGCGAGCGCGCTCGCTGCTTCCTCGACCGTCTCGGTGACGGGCACGATGCGGTCGAACCCGGTGGTGTGGAGGAGCCGGGTGAGCGTCGGGCGGCTGCACGCCACGGCGACGTCGCCCCCGGCCTCCCGGGCCCGCCGGATGCCGCCGATGAGGGCACCGAGGCCGGCCGAGTCCATGAACGGCACCGACGACAGGTCGATCAGCAGCCGCTGCGAGCCCGCCAGCTCGGCCAACGACTCTCGGAACTGGCCGACGGTGTAGGCGTCGAGCTCACCCACGGGGCGGCACACGGTGTAGTCGGTCGATTGCTCGACCTGGATCTCCAGCAACGATCCTCCAGGGGCGGCGGGGGTCGGGCGAGCGTACCCGCCTCGCGACGGACGGCGATCGGCAGCTCGTCCCCCCGTCGGGCCCGGCCGGGAACGCCGCCGAGGGTTCGGGACGGCGCCCCCGTGGGGTTAGTGTCCGCCGCCGTGCCCGACGTGCTGCTGGCCACGGATGCCGACTGGATCGCCGACGACGTGGAGGCGGCGCTGGGCGGCGACCACGAGGTCCGCCGGGTGCGCCGGGGCGTCGACGTCACCGGCGAGGTGGCCTCGTCGCCGCCCGACCTCGTGGTGCTCGACCTGCAGATCGGCAACATGGGCGGCATGGCGACGTGCATGTCGCTGCACCTCGATGCCGGCGCCGGCCGCCTCGCCGCGGTCCCGATCCTCATGCTCCTCGACCGGGCCGACGACGTGTTCCTGGCCCGCCGCTCGTCGGCCGACGGCTGGCTGGTCAAGCCGATCGACGCCTTCGGCCTGCGGCGGGCGGCGACGTCGCTGCTCAGCGGCGGCCGCTGGCCCGCTGATCCGCAGCAGCCGGCCGCAGCTGCCAGC
>JACDCH010000423.1 GCA_013694495.1 Acidimicrobiia bacterium
CTCCACGACCGCGTCGCCGACGGCGCCCGAGCGGCGGCCGACATCGCCCTCGCCGGCCTCGTGGCCGAGCTCCGAGCGGAGGGTCACCGACCCGTGGCCGCCGGCCTCGTGGGCGAGCCGCGCGACCTGCCCGACGCCGACCGGATCCTCGCCAACCACATGCTCCTGCACAGCGCCGAGGGCGAGCTCTACCGGTGCGCGCTCACCGACGCGGCCGAGGCCATCGGCATCCCGGTCACCTGCTTCCACCCCAAGGCGGTCGCGACCAGCGGCCGGGCCGGCCTGTTCGCCGCGCTCCGAAAGGCCGCCGGCCCGCCGTTCGCGGCCGACCACCGCCTCGCCGTGGCGGTGGCCCTCGACGCGCTCCCCGACTACTAGGGCTGGCGCCTACGCCGGCTGGGGACCGCGGAGGAGCGTGCCGGGGCGCTCGCCCGTGGGCTGGTCGTCCTCGGCCACCACGACGCCACGCTTCACGGTGGCGCCGTAACCGCGGGCCCGCTGGATGAGCCGGCGCCCGCCGGCGGGCAGGTCGTAGACCATCTCCGGCGCCGGGATCATCAGCGTGTCGAAGTCGAGCACGTTCACGTCGGCCAACAGACCCGGCTGCAGGAGCCCGCGGTCGAGGAAGCCGTACAGCTCGGCGGTCTGCCGAGTCTGCAGGCGCACGGCCTGCTCGACGTCGAGGCGGTCGCCCCGCGAGCGGTCGCGGGCCCAGTGGCTGAGCATGTAGGTCGGGAGGCTGGCGTCGCAGATGAGGCCGCAGTGGGCGCCGCCGTCGCCGAGGCCGAGAACGGTGCCCGGCGTCACGAGCATCTCGCGCAGGGCCTCGAAGTCGCCGTGGCTGTAGCCGAGGATCGGGAAGTACAGGAGGGCCCGGCCGTCGCGCTCCATCATCAGGTCGTAGGCGACCTCCTCGGGCCGGCGGCGCTCGCGCTCGGCGATGGCGGTGATGCCCTTCTCGGGGCCGGGTTCGTAGTCGGGCGGGTCGCCCAGCGGGAACAGCTTGTGGAAGTTCGCCCACATGAACGACGCGAAGCCGGCCGGGTCGAGCTCCTCGCCGAGCATGGCGGCCCGCACCTCGGGCGTGCGGAGGCGGGCGACCTTGTCGGCGAACGGCAGGCCCTCCATCTCGTTCCACGTGCGGTGCCACATGAACGGGTGGGCGCTCGACTCGAAGCCGAACAGCACGCACGCCGGGCGGCCGGCCACCTGGGGCACGATGCGGGCGCCGTCGGCCGTGGCCTTCTCGGCCAGCTCGATGAGCAGCCGCCAGTTCTCGGGGCGGGTGTCGTCCTGTAGGCAGTTGAACGTGACCGGCTGCCCGCTGGCGGCGGCGATGGCGGCCATCCACTCGAACTCCTCGTGGGCGTCGACCATGTCGCTGGCCAGCTCGAACACGCCGGCGCCGGCGTCGGCCAGGGCCCGGCCGATGCCGATGAGCTCGTCGGCCTCGGCGGTCGTGCCCGCAGCCAGCTCACCGTCCTTGGCCCGGTGCAGGATGGTGCGGGTGGTCGAGAACCCGGCGGCTCCGGCCCGGATGGCCTCGGCCACGAGCACACGCATGCGCTCGATCTCCTCGGGCGTGGCCTTCTCGTTGTGCGCGCCGCGGTCGCCCATCACGTAGGCCCGCACCGCACCGTGGGGCACGAGGGCGGCCACATCGAGCACCCGCGCCATCCGCTCGACCTCGTCGAGGTACTCCGGGAAGGTCTCCCAGTTCCACGTCATGCCCTCGTCGAGGGCGGTGCCCGGGATGTCCTCCACGCCCTCCATCAGCTGGATGAGCCACTCGCGCTTCGACGGGTCGGCAGGGGCGAACCCGACGCCGCAGTTCCCCATCACGACGGTGGTCACGCCGTGCCAGCTCGACGGGGTGACCTCAGGGTCCCACGTGACCTGGCCGTCGTAGTGGGTGTGGATGTCGACGAAGCCGGGCGTGACGACCCGACCGCCGGCGTCGATCTCCCGGTGGCCCCGGCCGTCGACCTCACCGACGGCGACGATGCGGTCGCCGTCGATGGCGACGTCGCCGGGACGGGCGGCACCGCCGCTGCCGTCGATGAGCAGGCCGTCGCGGATGACGAGATCGTGCACGTGTTCCCCCTGGTGAGCCCCGCTGCTTGCTACCCCAGCTTGACCGGCGGGTCAAGGAGGACCGGCCCGGCGCGCCGGCGCCCCGCTGCGACCTGCTAGCCACGGGCCAGATGACGGGAACACGACGCCGCCCGAGCGCCGTGGTGGTCGACCTCGCCGGCGTGGGCCTGCTGACGGCGCTGCTCCGGCTGCCGCTCGTCCTGGCCTCGACCCCCCTCAGCTACGACGACGGCGTGTACGGCGCCTCGGTGGTGGCGATGCGCGACGGCGCCCGCCAGTACCACGAGGTCTTCAGCGGCCAGGGCCCGCTCTACCTGCCGCTGCTGCGGCTCGGCGACCTGCTCGGCCTGCAGGCCCGGTGGGCGCCCCGGGTCAGCGGCCTGCTCGCCGCCGTGCTCGTCGGGGTCCTCGGCACGTGGCTCGTGCGGCGCGTCGCGGGCCGGGCGGCGGGCCTCGCCACCGGGGTACTCCTGGCCACCAGCGGCCAGCTCGTCGCCACGTTCGGGTCGATCGAGGCCGACGCGCTGGTGCTCGCCGCCGGCACCGTCGCCGTCTCCCTCGCCCTGGCCGGCCGGGGCCCCGTCGCAGTCGGGCTCGCCGTCGGCGTGGCCCTGTCG
>JACDCH010000437.1 GCA_013694495.1 Acidimicrobiia bacterium
CCACCCGGGCCCGGCCCCGGGCCACGCCGGGGCAGCCGGCGATGCCGTGCAGCACGGTGCCCACCGCGGCCCGGTCGCTCGGCAGACCGGCGCGCGAGGTCCACGTCTCGGGGTCCGGTTGGGTGCCGATGAACACGAACGGCGGATCGAGGAGGGCGAGGCGGTCGCGCTGGGCCCGGCGCTCGGCGATCGTCTCGGCGAACGAGGCGGGGTCGTCGAGGAAGGCGTCGAGCTCGTCGACGGTGACCATGAACGCGTCGGTGGGGTCGTCGGTGGCCCGGCCGGCGAGCTCGAGCACCGCCAAGCGGTACGTGTGCAGCGCCCGGATGACCGTGGTCTTGGAGCGCTCCCGCCCCTGCGAAAGCAGTGCAGCCGAGCGGACGGCGGCGTCGAACTGGCGTCGGGTGAGCGGCTTGAGGCCGGCCCGGGCCTTCGCCGTGGCCGCGGCGCGGTCGGCCTCGAGGGCGGCGTGCTGGTGGTCGGGGTCGTGGTCGGCCTCGGCCCTGCGCATAGCGCCGACGGCGGCCAGCACGAGGCCGATGTCGGTGCCCCACGTCGGCGACGACCCCTCCCACTCGTTCGGGCCCCGCGAGCCGAACTCGGCGCGGAAGTCGGCGAGGAGGGCGAGGAACACCGCTGCGGCCGGCTCCTCGAAGAGTCGGGCGGGTAGATCGTCGAGGCCGGCGTCGAACAGCTCCGTCAGCGCGGCGTCGCCGGCCACGACCCGGC
Source organism: Acidimicrobiia bacterium (assembly GCA_013694495.1). Classification (GTDB taxonomy): domain Bacteria; phylum Actinomycetota; class Acidimicrobiia; order Acidimicrobiales; family JACDCH01; genus JACDCH01. Next base: position 730 of record JACDCH010000437.1, read on the forward strand.
CCAGCCGCCAGAGCCGGCGGGCGGGCTCGGCCGACTCGACCATGCCGATACCGCCCAGCAGCCGGACGACGAGGCCGGGGTCGTGCAGCTTGTTCGTGCAGAGGTCGGCGAGCACGCCGGTGGGGATGGTGGCCCGGAACGTGGTGAGGATGTGGTTGCCGAAGAGCTCGCGGAACAAGCCCCGGAACTCGTCGATCGTGCGGCGCAGGGCGGCGCGGTCGGCGGTGGCCGGATCGGGCTGGCGCGCCACCCACTCGGCGACCGTGGCCTTGTCCGTGTCGAGCTGCGGCAGCGACTTGGCGAAGAGGGTGCCAGCGACCGTGCGGGCGATCTTGAGCGTCGCCTTCAGCTTCTTGTCGCCGGGCGCGGGCTCGTACGGCGGGGCCTCGGACTCGCCGAAGATGGCTCGGTCCATGTCGGGCGGTGAGAGCCCCGGGGTGCGCACGGCGAGCACGCGGTGCAGCGACACGTTGAGGTAGCAGTAGCCGCCGAACACGCCGACGAGGGCGGGGAAGACATCGTCGTAGTCGTCGTCGCTCAGGGCGCCGAAGGCGGCGAAGGCGTCACGCCACCCTCGCTCGGCGTCGGCCCCGAACAGCGACCATGTGAGCGGGCTCACGACGGCCGGGAACACCTCACCGACGTTGCCTCTCGTCCAGATCGGGAAGCGCTCGTTCGGGCGATCGTCGATCACCCACGTCTTCTCGGCCATTCGCCGCCCCCTTCGTCCGCGGCGCGTCACGGTACCCCTGCCATCGCTTCGCCCGAGCCGGCACCCGTGTGCTCCGATGGCCCGACCATGCGCGTGTGGATCGACCAGGACCTCTGCACCGGCGACGGCCTCTGCACCGACCACGCGCCCGCCGTGTTCATGCTCCTCGAAGACGGCATCGCCTACGTCAAAGAGGCCGGCCGGGCGCTCAACGACCCCGGCGGCGCCGGCGGCCTGGCCCGGGTGCCCTCCGTGCTGGAGGCCGATGTCGTGGCCGCGGCCGACGACTGCCCGGGCGAGTGCATCTTCATCGAGTTGCCGAGCACCCCGTTCGCCGACCGCTGACCCGCCGCCCGGATCGCGTGCGCGAGGGTTGATGCCCATGCCCCTGGCCCAGGCTCCCGTGGACCTCCTCGACGAGCAGGTGATCGCCGACACCTGCGGCACGGAGCCGTCGTGGGTGTGCCAGCAGGTGCTCGAGTGGACCGACGGCAGCGAGTTCGCCGCCCGCACCGCCGACTTCCTGCTGGCCAAGCCGCTTCGGATCGCGCTGATCCTCCTCGTCGCCGGCATCGTCAACCGGCTGGCCCGGCGCGGGATCCGTCGCTTCACCGAGCGGATCGCCGAAGGTCGTGAGCGGTCGGTGCTCAAGACCCTGCGCACCTTCACGCCGTCGGTCCTGGCGCCCACCAGCGAGGTGAACCTACGGGCCGCCGCCCGGGCGACGACGGTCGGGGTGGTCTTCCGCAGCTGCACGACGGCGGTGATCTACGGCGTCACCCTCCTGCTCGTGCTGGGCGAGATCGGCATCGACCTGGCGCCGCTGCTCGCCGGCGCCGGCATCGCCGGCGTGGCCATCGGCTTCGGCGCGCAGAGCCTGGTGAAGGACTTCCTGTCCGGGATCTTCATGCTGATCGAGGACCAGTACGGCGTGGGCGACGTGGTCGACGTGGGCGAGGCCACCGGCACGGTCGAGGGGGTCACGTTGCGCTCGACCCGGATCCGCGACGTCAACGGCACCATGTGGCACGTGCCGAACGGCGAGATCCGCCGGGTCGGCAACAAGAGCCAGCAGTGGGCCCGGGCCCTGCTCGACGTGTCCGTCGCCTACAGCGCCGACATCCGCCGGGCCGAGGAGGTCATCAAGCGGGTGGCCGACGGGGTGTGGTGCGACGAGGGGTTCGCCGCCCGCATCATCGACGAGCCCGAGGTGTGGGGCGTCGAGGCCCTCGGCGTCGACGGCATCCAGATCCGCCTCGTCGTGAAGACGCTGCCGGCCGAGCAGTGGAAGGTGATGCGCGAGCTGCGCATCCGACTCAAGGAGGCGTTCGACGAGGAGGGCATCGAGATGCCGTTCCCGCAGCGGACCCTGTGGGTGAAGAACGAAGGCGACGCCGACGCGCTGCAGCCCTCGCCGGCGGGGCAAGGAACCCGGCCGACGAAGGCTGCAACCAGACGACCTCGAACCCGCAAGGAGCCGTGAGGCCGTAGGTGATCGCCCAGTGGCGACGATGACTACTACTTCTTCTTCTTGTCCTTCTTCTTCGCCATGGGGTCGCCCCCCTTCGTGGCGGCCTGGAGCAGGCGAACGAGGGCGCGGGCGGCGGCGTCCGACCGGTCCGGCGCCAGGAACTTCTGGCGGCCCGACGTCGTCACCGTGATGAGCCCGGCGTGCTGCAACCGGCGGACCTCCTTGGTCACCGTCGCGTAGGCGGCGCCGCTCCGCTCGGCGAGCTCCTCGGCCGTCCACGGACCGGGCTCGAGGAAGAGCAACGCCAGCACCCCCACGAGCGTCTCGGAGCGGAAGAGCGGCGAGACGTGGCCCAAGGCGGAAGAGAGTATCGCTCGAATGACGAGCGTTTGTCGAACCGATGTCGCTCGGCATCCGAGCGATGTCGTCCGGGTCGGCTCCAGGTGGAAACGCCGACATCGGCGGGATCGGTGTGCACATCGGGGCCAGGGTCGCAGCCGCCGCGAGCCCCTCGGAGGTCCTCGCCAGCTCCACCGTCCGCGACCTCACCGTGGGGTCCGGACTGTCGTTCGTCGATCGGGGCGCCCACAGGCTGAAGGGCGTGCCCGGTGAGTGGCGCCTGTACGCGGCCGGCGAGTAGCGGGCCGGCACGGTTCCCGCACCGGCCGCGGGGGTAGGCGGGGGCGATGAGCCTGGGAGCCTGCATGCCGTCCCGGCCCGGCCCGCGGTGAACCGCTACAGCCGCATCGCCCACGCCATCACGCACCACGCGGGCTCGCCCCAGGCCTTCGGCGTGGTCGTCGGCCTCACCCTGGGGTGGATCATGGTCGGCCTGGCGAGCGGCGCCAGCCGGGCCTGGGAGCTGACGATCACCTGCGGGGTACCCATCCTGACGTTGCTCATGGTGATCGTCCTCCAGCACGCTCAGAACCGCGACTCGAAGTCGATCGACATCAAGCTCAACGAGCTGCTGCTGACCCTCGAGGAACCCGACTCGGAGGTGATCCACTCGCGCCACCTCGCCGACAACGACCTCGAGGCGCTCGACCAGCGCCACGTCGAACAGGCCGAGTCGGAAGCGCAGGGTGCCGCTACGTCGCCTCGGGCGCCAGCGTGACGTCGATGGCGGGGTCGCCCTCGGCGAGCTCGAGCTCACCGGTGATCCGACCGGCTTCCACGACGTCGCCCGCCGCCGGCCGGAGGGCGGCGATGCGCTCGGCCGTGTCGTGGAC
>JACDCH010000443.1 GCA_013694495.1 Acidimicrobiia bacterium
AGGATTCGGCCACCGGGCCCACGGTAGGGGTGCAGCAGGCCGTCCGGGAAAGTTCTCAAGGTCGGGCGCAAATCGGCCGTTACCTCTCCTCGACCGGTTGGTTCGCCCCCGATCGGTCGAAGCAAGACCCGAGGCGGAGCACGCCCACTCCCTCCACGACGCATCGCCACCGGCCTTCCGGCCGGCAGCAAACTTGTGAGCTTGTGACGTCTCGGTCGTTCCAGGTTCCACCGCCCCCATTCGCCCTGGGGCGGTGGCGCGTCCGGACCCCGGGTCAGTCGCCTCAGTCTGAGCTGAGGACGTGCGGCGGAACAACCGCGTCGCGACTCGCCCCGTCGACCGCCGGAGGCGCTGGGGGTCTGGGGGCGGAGCCCCCAGACATCGGCCGCAGGGCGACGAAGTCGGCCGAGGATCGCAACGACCGAGCGGAGCGAGGGCTACGAAACTCGCCGGAACGGAGCGAAGCGAGTGACGGCGAAGAACTCTCAGTCGCCGGTCTGCGGGACGGGGAGGGTGCCGAGGTCCCCCACCCGGAAGTCGGCGTCGGTCACGTCGGTGCGGATGCGGTCGGTCACGGTGTCGTCGACGATGTCCTCGCCGTGGTCGACGCGCACCCGGGTGGGCGCGCCGCTGGCGTCGTCGAAGCAGAACATCGCCTCCAGCCCGTACGGAGCGGAGGGGAAGCGGACCTGGAGGGTGAGCTCGAAGCACCCGTCGGCGTCGACCGCGACCAGGTAGGGCGCCGGGTCGCCCGTCACCAGGCGCCGCAGGTCCTCGACCTCGGCGGCCACCACCGGTGCGTCGGCGGCGGCCGCCCCGCCGTCGAAGCACTCCGACGTGCCGGACGGCTCGGTGACGCAGCGCACGACGAGACCGTCGACCTTGCCCGCGGCGGTGCCGCCGCCGACGGTGAGGCGGTCGTCGGGCGGGCGCTGGGCCACCCGCACGCCGTAGGCCAGCTCGCCCCGGTCGCCGGCCGAGCGGCTGAACGTCTGCCCGATCACGAACGATGCGGTGCGGCTGCGCTCGTAGGCCGCCACGAACGCGTCGACCACCTCGGCGCCGGCGCCGGCCGTCGTCGTCGCCCCTGCCGCGGGATCGTCGCCCGAACACGCGGCGCCCACGAGCCCGGCGAGCCCGAGGGCGGCGGCTCCCAGCCGGGTCCGGGCGTCCACGATCGCGCGAAGCTATGACCCATGGGGTTCCACCACGTCGCGCTCGCCTCCCGGGATCTGCCGGCCACCCACCGCTTCTACACCGAGGCCTGCGGCTTCGAACTGGTCAAGGCGGTCGTGGCTCCCACCGACAAGCCCGGCGGCTGGGCCAAGCACGTCTTCTACGACACGGGCACCGCCGGCGACGGCGGGCTCATCGCCTTCTGGGAGCTGCACGACGAGCGCATGGAGGGCAAGAACACGGCCATCTCCACCGGGCTCGGGTTCGAAGCCTGGGTCAACCACCTCGCCTTCGCCGCCACCGACGTGGCCGACCTCGAGCGCCGGCGCGACCGCTGGCGGGCCCACGGCAACGACACCATGCAGATCGACCACGGCTTCTGCGTGAGCACGTACACCATGGACCCGAACGGGGTGCTCGTGGAGTGGTGCGTCGACACCCAGCCCTACACCCAGGCCGACCGCGACCACGCCCTGGCGATGATCACCGCCACCGATCCCGGGCTCGAGAGCCCGCCCTCCCCCGAGTTCTTCCTGGCCAAGGACTACGTGGCTGCTGCTGCGGGCGTCTGATGTTCTGGCCGCTCGAGCGGCGCACCTACCTCGGCTACTGGCCCGATCCGGCCGACGACCCCGGCGTCGCCGTGGGCCGGGAGCCCGTGGCGCTCCTCTCGCCCGACGGCGCCATCGTGCGGGGCATCTGGTGGACGCCACCGGCGGGCACCCCGTGGCGGGCCGCGGTCGTCCTGTCGCACCCGAGGGGCGACTTCTCCACCCACTACGCCGCCCCGCTGCTGGCGGCCGCCGGCTACGGCGTGCTCGGGTCCGCCACCCGCTACGTCAACAACGACACGGACTGCCTCCACGAGGCGGCGGTGGTCGACGTCGCCACCGCGGTGGCCTGGGTGCGTGAGGTGCAGCGGGCCGACGCCGTGGTGCTGCTCGGCAACTCCGGCGGCGGTTCGCTGATGGCGCTGGCCCAGGCGTCGAGCGACCCGCCGCTGGGCGATGCCTTCGTGGCGCTGGCCGCCCACCCGGGCGAGGGCGTGTTCATGCTGCAGGTCATCGACCCGTCGGTCACCGACGAGGCCGATCCGTTCTCCGTCGATCCCGCCCTCGACATGTACCACCCGGACAACGGCTGGCGTCCCTGGCCGGAGCCGTCGAGCTACGACCCGGCCTGGCTGGCCACCTACCGCGCCGCCCAGCGGGACCGGGTGGCCCGCATCGACGCCGTGGCCCAGCGCTCCATCGAGGAGCGCGACGCGGCCAAGGCCGACGCCCGCACGCTCGACCGGGGCTCGGAGGCCTGGCGCGCCACCCGCCAGCGAGGCGTGCACACCCGGTACCTGCTCATCCCGAGGACGCTGGCCGACCCGGCGTACCTCGACCCCACCATCGAGCCCGACGACCGCGCCCTGGGCACGATCTTCGCCTTCCCCGACCCGATGGACGCCAACTACGGCCTCGGCGGCCTGGCCCGGGTCATGACGGCCCGGGGCTGGCTGTCGACGTGGTCGGGGCTCTCGAGCCACGCCGCGATGTCCGACACGCTGCCGCAGGTGACCGGGCCCAGCCTGTTCGTGCACCCGACCGCCGACACCGAGATCCGCCTGCGCCAGGCCCGGGGCCTGCACGAGGCCAGCGGCGCCGTCGACAAGACCTACGTCGAGCTCCCGGGCGCCCCGCACTATCTCCAGGGCCACCGCCGCGCGGCGATGGCCCTGGTGGTCGACTGGCTCCGGGACCGCCTGGGCTGAGCCCCGATCAGGGGGCGAGCCGGACGGCGAAGATCGACGGGTCACGCACCGCGATCTGGGCCGGCGACCCCGTCGTCTGGTCGGTGAAGATGCCGTCGGCCTCGCACCCGTACCGGCCGCGCAGGTCGCGCTGGCCGTGGCCCGCACCTTCCACGGCGACGTCGACCAGGCCGCCGCCCTCCTCGGTCCGCTGGAGGCGCTGGCTTGGACGCTGCTATGGCGCAGGGCGACCACGCCGAGGCCGCCCGCCAGCTCGACGCCGTGGCCGCCACCACCTCCGCCGGCGACGTCCACGAGCCGGGGGTGGCGTGTGGCAGGTCGACCACGTCGAGGCGCTGTGGCGCAGCGGCCGCCGCCACGACGCCC
>JACDCH010000477.1 GCA_013694495.1 Acidimicrobiia bacterium
GGTCGCCGTCGGCCACGACTTCGATGCGGCGGCGGGCGACGAGCTCGACGGTGGGCGGCGCGGTGACGGCGACGAGGACCGCCCACCCGCTGTGCGGTCGGATGCCGATGGCGACGTCAGCCATGGCCCGGCACGGTAGGGCCCGCCCGTGACAGGTGTCGTCAGGCTTGCCCGGGGCTACGGTCGCCCGCCATGTCGCTGATCGGCTGGGCCATCGTCGGGTTGCTGGCCGGCGGGCTCGCCCGCCGGGTCGTGGGCGCCGAGGCCAGGGGCTGCCTGGGCACGATGCTCGTCGGCCTGGTCGGCGCCTTCATCGGTGGTGGGCTCTATCGCTGGTACCGGGGCGACGAAGCCGAACCGTTCGACGAGTTCGACCTCGTCTCCGTCGGGGTCGCCTTCCTCGGCGCCGTCCTCCTCCTGCTCGTGCTGCAGGCCGTCGAGGGACGCAGCCACCGACGCCCGGCCCGCCGCCGCTGATCGCAGTCGGGGATCAGTCGAACGGTTGGCGTACTGGGGCTGGCGTAGAGGCCGGCGATGAGGGCGACGGGGGAGGTGGCGCCGGTGGCGACCCAGCAGATGGGCTGCATCGGCGGGCGACATCGGCACGCCAGCATCGTCGGCCGGTGGCTCGACCCTCTCGAGCGGAGGCGAAGGTCACGCGCCCGAACGGTCCGACCCAGGCCGGGCCGTCCGTCTAGCCGGCGGCGGCCACGCCCATGCTGCCGGGCGGGATGATCGACTTGAGCTCGGTGTAGTGCTCGAGCCCCTCCTTGCCGAACTCCCGGCCGATTCCCGAGCCCTTGAACCCGCCGAACGGGGCGACGAAGTCCATCGTGTACTGGTTCACGCCGAACGTGCCGGTGCGCACCCGGCGGGCGACGTCCATGCCGGCGTCGCCGTCGGCCGTCCAGACGGAGCCGGCCAGGCCGTAGTCGCTGTCGTTGGCGATGCGGACCGCGTCGTCGACGTCGTCGTAGGCGATGACCGACAGCACCGGGCCGAAGATCTCCTCCTGGGCGATTCGCATGTCGTTCGTGACGTCGGCGAAGACCGTGGGCTGCACGTACCAGCCCTTCTCCAGCCCCTGCGGCCGGCCGTTGCCGCCGAGGACGACGCGGGCGCCTTCCTCCTGGCCGAGGGCGATGTACTTCTCCACCCGCTCCTGCTGACGCTCGGCCACGAGCGGCCCGATCTCGGTGCCGGGGTCGGACGGGTCGCCGACGGCCATGCCCCGGACCGTCTCGGCGAGGGCGTCGACGACCTCGTCGTACTTCGACCGGCTGGCGAGGATGCGGGTCTGGGCGACGCAGGCCTGGCCGCTGTTCATGAGCGAGGCGAACTTCAGCCCCTCCATGGTCTTGGCGATGTCGGCATCGTCGAGGATGATCGCCGCCGACTTGCCGCCCAGCTCGAGGCTGTAGCGCTTGAGTTGCTCGCCGCAGATGGCGGCGATGGCCCGACCGGCCGCGGTGGAGCCGGTGAAGGCGACCTTGTCGACGCCCTTGTGGCGCACGAGGTGCTCGCCGGTCTCGCGACCGGCGGCCACGATGTTCACGACGCCGGCGGGTACGCCGGCCTCCTCGAGGATCTCGGCCATGAGGTAGGCGTCGAGCGGCGTCTCCGGCGCGGGCTTGAGCACGAACGTGCAGCCGGTGAGCAGCGCGGGCGCCAGCTTCGACATCGTGACGAACTGGGGGACGTTCCACGGGACGATGCCGGCCACGACGCCGACCGCTTCGCGACGCACGAGCACGGGGCTGCCGAGCACGCCCTGGCGCTCCTCCTCCCACGGGAACTCCTTGGCGATGCCGATGAAGGTGTTGAGCATCATCCAGGGCGCCGGCGACTGGGCCAGCTGGCTGAAGCTGATGGGCGAGCCCATCTCCTCGGTGATGACGGCGGCCATGTCCATCATCCGGGCGGCGTACAGGTTGCAGAAGTTCTCGACGATGGCGATCCGCTCGGCCACCGGCATCGTGGGCCAGTCGGTGTTGTCGAAGGCGTGGCGGGCGGCGGCGACGGCCTTGTCGATGTCCGCCGGCGTGCCGTCGGGGACCCGCCCCACGACCTCCTCGGTGTGGGGCGAGATGACGTCGATGGTGCCGGCGCCGGCCGGTGCCACCCACTCGCCGCCGATGTAGAGCGTGTCGTGGACCTTCACAGTGCCCTCCCTGGCCAAACGGTCGTTCGGCCGAGCGTAGTGGAACGCGTTCTCGTCCCGACCAGCGGCGCCCCCGCCGTCGACGACCGGGGTACGCAGGGCCGATGCCGTCGTCCAACGCCCCCGCCGAGCCGCTCGAGCCCCTGCCCGAGGACTGGGAGCGGGCCCTCGTGGTCGTCGCCCACCCCGATGACACGGAGTACGGCGCCGCCGCCGCGGTCGCCCGCTGGACCGCGGCGGGGAAGTCCGTCGCCTACCTCCTGATGACCCGGGGCGAAGCCGGGATCGACGGCATCGAGCCCGAGGCGTCGGCTCCGTTGCGGGAAGC
>JACDCH010000519.1 GCA_013694495.1 Acidimicrobiia bacterium
GTCTCGCCCCGACACGACGGACCACCCCCGGCGAGCACCGCCGCCCCGGGCTGGCACGCCGACCCGAGCCGGGTGCACTGGTGGCGGTGGTGGGACGGCCGGGACTGGACCGACTTCGTCGCCGACGGCGGCCCGGCCTTCACGGACCCGCTTCCGCCCCGCCGTTGACCTTGCCGCCGGGGTCCCCCGGTAGCCTCCGGCCCCCTATGAGCAACCCGCCCCTCGATCTCCTCGCGCCCACCGCCCAGGTCGGCGGTTTCGGAGATCCCAAGAACGACGTCTTCAACCGGCTCCTCAAGGGGCGCATCGTCTTCCTCGGCACCGAGGTCAACGACGAGGTCGCCAACCTCATCACCGCCCAGCTCCTCTACCTGGAGGGGGAAGACCCGGCGGCTGACATCTGGCTCTACGTCAACTCGCCGGGCGGGTCCGTGACGGCGGGCATGGCCATCTACGACACGATGCAGTTCGTGCGCCCCGAGGTGGGGACCATCTGCATGGGCCTCGCGGCGTCGATGGGCCAGTTCCTGGTGTGCGCCGGCGCGCCGGGCAAGCGCTTCGCCCTCCCGCACGCTCGGATCATGATGCACCAGCCCTCGGGCGGCCTGAGGGGCCAGGCGTCCGACATCGCCATCCAGGCCGAGCAGATGCTTTACGTGAAGCGGCTCATGGCCGAGCGGATCGCCCACCACACCGGCCAGACGGTGGAGCGGGTCGAGGAGGACTCCGACCGCGACCGCTGGTTCACCGCCGAGCAGGCCAAGGACTACGGCGTCATCGACCAGGTCATCGTTCGGCGCGGCGAGATGACGTGACCGGTGCACCGGACCCCTTCCACTGCGAGCTCCGGGTCCGGTTCGGCGAGTGCGACATGCAGGGCGTCGTCTTCAACGCCCACTACCTCGCCTACGTCGACGACGCGATCGACCGGTGGTTCGCGGCGGTGGCGCCCGGCAACGAGGACTTCATGAACGTGATGGTCAAGAAGGCGACGATCGAGTGGTCGTCGGGGGTGCGCCACGCCGACGTCCTCGACCTCGCGCCGCGGGTCGAGCGCTGGGGCAACACGTCGTTCGACGTCGTCGTCGACGGGCGCGTCGGCGACCGGCCGGTGTTCACCGCCACGCTCGTGTACGTCGCCGTCGACCTGGCCACGAACACGGCGGTCCGGGTGTCCGACGGACTGCGGACAGCGCTGTCGTGAGCGAGCTCACCGGCACCGGCGGGTTCGCCGACGCCGTTCGCGCCCTGACGGTGGGCGCCGACAACCGGGCCGTCGTCGACCTTCCCGACCGCGTCGGCCTGGCGGCTGAGGCCTTGGGTGCAGGCCCGGCCGAGATCTGGCTGGCCGACTACCAGCAGCGATCCTTGGTCCCGCTGAGCGGCGGCGAGGTCGTCGACATCGCTTCGTCGATCGCCGGCCGGGCGTTCCTCAGCGCCGAGGCGGTCGAGGTCGAGCGGGACGACCACTTCGTGCTGTGGCTACCGCTGGTCGACGGCGTCGACCGGATCGGTGTGCTCGAGCTCGAGTTCCCCTCGCAGGTGCCCCTGGCCTCGGCGCCCGACCTCGCTTGCTTCGCCTCGATCGTGGCCACCAAGGTCGTCTCCGGTGCCTTGCGCACCGACATGTTCGCCCGCCTCCGTCGCCGCCGCGACATGGCATTGGCCGCCGAGCTCCAGTGGCAGATGCTCCCGCCGCTGAGCTCGTCGACCGGCTTCGTCACCGTGGCCGGGATGCTCGAGCCGGCCTACGACGTCGGCGGGGACCTGTTCGACTACGCCCACAACGGTCGCTTCACCCACTTCGCCCTGTTCGACGCGGTGGGCCACGGCCTCGAGTCGAGCCTGGTGTCGACGCTCGCGGTCGGCACCTACCGCCACTCCCGCCGGCGCAACGACGGCCTGCTCGCCACCGCCGACCTTCTCGACCACACGATCCACGACCGCTTCCCCGACAGCCAGTTCGTCACCGGCCTCCTCTTCATCCTCGACGCCGACACCGGCCAGCTCAACTGGCTCAACGCCGGGCACCCGCCGCCCATGCTGCTTCGGGGCGGCAAGGTCGTCGCCGAGCTGGAGACGCCCCCCCGGCCGCCACTCGGCCTCGGCCACCTCATGCCGGAGCCGCCCACGCCCGGGCTCCACCAGCTCGAACCGGGCGACCGGGTGCTGCTCTACACCGACGGCGTCACCGAGGCCCGCACGCCGAGCGGCGACGACTTCGGCGTGGAGCGGCTGGCCGAACTGCTCGAACGGGCCGACGCGAGCGGGTACTCGGCCATCGAGGTCGTCCGCCGGCTGTCGCACGCGGTGCTCGACCACCACGGCGGCCGCTTGGCCGACGACGCCACCACCCTCCTGGTGGCCTGGCACCCCTAGCGGAGCCCGTTCTGACCACCGGAGGGTGCCAGCAGGACCGATCGGTCATGTGCACACCCTCCGGTCTGCGAGGCCCGGTCGAGCGTGCACTCGTCCGTTGTGCGTGCGGGGAACCGCACCACAGCCGGATACGTGCACGCAGGACGGGTTGACGCACGCGGGTCGGGGCACGGCAGACGGGCCGTCGACCAGCGCCGCCTCCGTCGCGCCCTTGCCCTTGACCGTCACCTCCGGTCCGCCGTGACACGTTCCGCTCTGACGTGCTCGGTCACACCCCCTGCGTAAGGTCGAATCGTGCGCGTGGAGGTGTCGGTCGCGGCGTTCGGGGGGGAGGCCACGGCCGCGCTCGGGCGGCTCGTGGGCCGCGCCAAGGGCGACGACCCGTTCGCATCGGTCGACGTGGTGGTGCCGGCGATGGCGGTCGGGGTCAGCCTGCGGCGGGCGCTGGCCCGCAGCTCGGATG
>JACDCH010000563.1 GCA_013694495.1 Acidimicrobiia bacterium
GGTGAACCATGCCGCCGGTCCTGCAGGCCAGGGTCGCGAGGGGTGGAAGCAGATCGTCGGGGTGATCGAAGACGACCTCGGCGACGACTTCACCGTCGAGAACCACCACCTCATCGCCGAGGGCGAATTCGTCGCTCACCACATGACTCTGCATGGCACGCATCGAGGATCGACCATGCCGCTGCTGGCTGGCGCGCAGCCGACGGGCGCCGCGGTTTCGTGGACCTACATGCACGTCTGGCGCGTCGTTGAGGGCCGGATCGTCGAGCACTGGGCCTGCAGAGATGACGTCGGGCTGCTTCGCCAAGTCGGGGCGTGGCCGCCGTCGACCTGAGACCCAGCGTGACCATCAGCCCGAACGTTCGGAAGGGGGTCTCGCGACGGATTCTCAGACGCCGGGCCCGAGGACCGCGCCGTCACCTGAGGGTCGGCTGATAGCCCGCGATCAGCGGAGCCGGTAGATGTCGCTTCGATGGTCGATGGCCAGAATCCTCACGAGGTAGAGCTGACCGTCGATCGCATAGACGACTCGAAAGTCGCCTCGCCGAGCGCTGTGCTTGCGTTCCAGGTCGAACCGAAGGGCTCGCCCGGCCCGATGCGGATTCTCGGCCAGCCCGCCGTACGCGAACTCGATGCAGGCGGTTGCGATCTTCTCGGGCAGACGATCGAGTGAGCGGAGTGCGCTCGATGCCCACTCGACGTCGAATGGCTCCGAGGTCACCGGTTCGTGATGCGAGCCAGTGCCTGGTCCCGGGTGAGGCGTTCGGCGCGGCCGGCGGCGACGTCGTCGGCGCCCTCGACGATTGCGTCTCGCAGCGTCGTGTTGCTCAGGATCGCGAGCGTCTCCTCCAGTGACTCGAGATCGTCCACGTTGAGCATCACGGCCGCAGGTTGTCCGTGCTTGGTCACGACGACTCGGCCATGCTCGCGCTCGAGCTTGTCGACGACCTCGGACAACCGGTTCTTCACGTCCGCCAGGGAGAGATGTTCGCTCAACGCCATGGCTAGAAGTATGGCTAGATCCTGGGCGGTCGGGCCGGCGGTACCGGTTGCGCCGGCGGGCGGGGTGCACTGCACGACGACGTCGGGTAGCCGGCGATGCGGGGAGCCACGATCGCCGTCAACCAAGGGCGCGGCGGGCCCTCCGACGGTCGGAGCTCCAAACCGATCAGCCGATCTCGATGTCGTCGCCGTCCTCGACGTCGGTGAAGGTGCTGTCGTCGGTGAGCTCCTCCGCCGTGATGGACTCGAGGAGCTCGCTGCACGTTCCCGCGTCATCGTCGTTGCCGACGACGGCGACGCTGTCGGGCGGTCGAGGTCAGGCGAGCTTCGAGTAGTCGACGGTCCACCAGCGGCCGGGGCGCATCGAGAACTTGAGGCTCTCGTGGTCGTTCGAGCTCGCGACGTAGAGGTCGCCCAGCTCCGCACCGAAGTAGCGGTGCGCCATCGGGCGCTGGTCGGCCTCGACGTCGGCGGGGGCGACGTCGACGATCGGTCCCTCGACGCTGACGTACTTGTAGAAGGGAGGCTCCTCCGTCTGCGCGCAGAGGCTGAAGCGTCGGGCCGCGGTCAGGAGCTTGCCCTTCACCGAGTCGGCGCCGGTGATGACGGAGACCAGGCCGCCGGGCTCGTAGGCGTACCAGATCGGGACGGTCAACGGCGGCCCGTCACGCCGCTCGATGGAGATCACGCCGACGTGCACCCCCGCGAGGAACGCCTGTCGCTCTTCGTCGCTCATGGCCAAGGACATCGGCGCAGCGTGGCACGCCCGCACCCACCGATGAGTCGCGAGTTCCCGCGCCGTCTCTCGGGCATGACAACGCCCACCCCCACCTTCACCGGTGTCACGACGGTCGCGATCCCGGTCTCCGACCAGGACCGCTCGAAGGAGCTCTACGAGAAGCTCGGTTTCGAGACCCGCTTCGACGCCGACCTCGGCGGCGGTTTCCGCTGGATCGATCTCGCGCCTCCCGGCGCGGACACGTCGATCTCGCTGGTGGCGAGCGGCGACGAGCTGCCGACCGGGATCGACACCGGGATCCGCCTCGTCACGAACGACGCCCGGGGGGCCCGTGAGGAGCTGATCGCCCTCGGCCTCGACGTCGGGGAGCTGCTCGATTGGGACACCGCTCCGCTGATGTTCACATTCGTCGACCCGGACGGGAACCGCCTCTACGCGGTCGAGCCGTCCTGAGCGTCGGACTCGGCGCCCTCGGTCGCGAACCCGGTGACCGGCTGCTTGCAGGAGGGGTACGACTCGGACGAGCCGACTCCATCCTGGCCGAGGTGCTGCTGTGCTGGCGCTGGTCGGCGGCCGCCGAACGACCGACGTCGGTCTGGTCCTCGGTGAACGTGCCGCGCGGCAGCCCCGCGTCAGGCGCCCGCCACCCCGCCGGCTTCGTCGGCGCGGGCGGCCTCACGGTTCTCGTCGAGGCGGTCGGCCGGGGCCTGACCGGAGTACTCCTCGTCGTAGGTCCAGTCCGGCTGCTTGTCGGCGTGGCGCTCGTCGACCACGGCCGTGCCGTCGTCGATGTCGAGCAGTTCGGCGACGACCATCGGCTCCTGCGGCGCGGCCTCGCCGGCGAGGTGGGCCGCGACCTCGTCGCCGAACCGGTCGAGGAGGCTGGCCACGACGACCTGCTGCTGGGTGGCCAGGTAGCAGCGGGCTCCGTCGGTGACGGTGGCGAGCCGGTCGCGGATCTCGGCCACGTCGCGCTCCTCGGCCTCGGAGCGGGCGAGACGCCCGAGGAGGGCGGCGATGGCCAGGCCGTCCTGCTTGCACGGGGTGCACTGCCCGCACGACTCGACGGCCAGGAAGCGGGACACGCCACCGGCCGCGGCGACGAGGTCCTGGTCGTCGGCCACGACGATGAACCCGGCCGAGCCGAGGCCGCTGCCGGCCGCCTGCATCGCCTCGTAGGTGAGGGGCGTGTCCAGCGCGGCGGCAGGGATGAACGCGTTGGCGACGCCGGACACGACGGCCTTCGTCGTGCGCTTCAGCGCCGACCCGCCGCCGATGGCCTCGATGGCGGCCCGCAACGTCGTGCCCATGGCCACCTCGCCCACGCCGGCCCGGACGGTGGCGCCGCTGACCGTGCAGACGATCGTGCCCGGCGACTCGTCGGTGCCGAGCTCGCGGAACCACGCCGCGCCCCGGGCGACGATGGCGGGGACGTTGGCGAGCGTCTCGACGTTGTTGACGAGCGCCGGCGGGGCCTCGGACTGGCCGCCGGGTCCGGCCATCTCCGCCTCGGCCGCCAGACCCGTCTCGTCGACGTTGTCGACCGCCTCCGCTTCGTCGGCGTCGCCGACTCCCCTCCGGAACGGCGGGGCGAGTCGGGGGAACGGCCCCCGGCCGCTGATGACCTCGAGCAGCGCGGTCTCCTCGCCGTAGAGGTACTCCTCGGGCCCTTCGAGCACCTCGATCGCGACCGGACCGGCCCCGTCGTCGCGCTCGAACTCGGCGACCGCGGCCCGCAGTCGTGCGAGGGCGGGCCCGGCGCTGGCCTTCATCCCGAACACGACGCGGTCGGCGCCGACGACGTGAGCGGCGATCAGGGCCCCCTCGACCACCTGGAAGGGGTTGTTCGCCAGGATCGTCCGGTCCTTGAACGTGCCCGGCTCGCCCTCGGCAGCGTTCACCACGACCGTCGCTCCCTCCATGCTGGCCCGGTTCTCCCAGACTGTGCGCCACTTCGTGCCGGTGGGGAACCCGCCGCCGCCGCGGCCGCGGAGGCCCGAGGCCTCGAGCTCGCCGATGATCGTCTCGGGATCGCTGGCCCGGGCTGCGTCGAGGCCGGCGCACCCACCCGCGTCGCGGTACTCGGCGAGCGTCCCAACGGGCTCGGGGGACAGGACCCGGTTCACCAGCGTCATGTCGGCGAACGTACCCCGACCCGGACCGGGGGGTCCGCTCGGACCGACCGGTCGGGCGGCTCCCTCCGGTCGGAGGAACCGCGGCTAGCTGGCCTTGCGGAGGAGCGTCTTCTCGACCACCTTGCGGGCGGTCGAGACGGCGCGGTCGAGGACGGCCATCGGCAGCCCGAGGATGACGTTGAACGGCGGCTGGTCGGAGGCGAAGGGGTGAGGCCGCGTCGGGCCGACCTTCCGCAGCTGCTCGGCCTGCTCGGCCATCGCTTCCAGCTCCGGGGTCTTCAGCGTCTGGCGGGCGACCTCGAAGAGCCCACCGTCGCCTTCCTCCTCCTCGACGTGGTGGCGCACGTTCTCGATGACGACCTGCATCTTGGCCCGGAAGCGCTCGGCGTTCGGGGGCATCTTCTCGAGCTCGGCGAGGATGGCCTTGACGGCGTGGTGCTCCTCGAGGGCCTCGAGCACGTCGTCGGTGGCGGCCTCCCGCAGCGCCGGGTAGAGCGTCTGCTCCTCGATCTCGGCGTGGATGGCGAGCTGCTCGAGGATGAGGTCGCGCACTCGGCCGAGCTCGGCCGTGTCGTCCGCCGCCGCCTTCTCGAAGCGCTTGAAGAGGTCATCGACGTTGCGATGATCGGTGGTCAGCACGGAGATGATGTTCATGGCCTCCGCCGCTACCCGCCGGTCACCGCCCCAAACGGGACGAGGGCGACTTGACCCCTCCGGTGGGTCAGGACTTGCGGACGTACTCGTCGCTGGCGGCGAGGGTGGCGGCGAGGACGACGTCGTCGATGCGCAGCAACTGATCGGCCCAGTACCGCTGCCCGACCGGGTCGGTGCCCCGGCCGAGGACGGCCTGGTAGAGCCCGGCCACCCGGCCCATCCGGGACTCCAGGCTGGCGTAGAACCCGGCCGCGATGAAGTAGGTGTTGGCCTGCCCGCTCCGGAGCAGCCCGGCCCAGTAGTCGATGCCGGCCTGGTCGGCGGCCCGGCCGAGCAGGGCGGTGTAGAGGGCCTGCACGAACCGCTCGGGGGTGCCCCCGGAGCGGCTGAAATACTCCTCGGAGCCGTAGAACTGGCCACCGACGTCCGACAGCCGCCAGCCGGCGCGGATCAGGTCGGCCCAGTTCCGCATGCCGGCCGCGTCGCCGGACCGGCCCAGGGCGCTCTGGTAGAGCAGCTCCAGCGACACGTTGATCCACTCGTCGCTGTGCGCCAGCGCGTCGGTGAACGCCTCGCGCGAGCCGGAGGGACCGGTCACGGTCTGGACGTGGAACTGCAGGCCGCTCGGATCGGCGCTGCGGCCGAGGAAGGTCTCGTAGGCGGCGTCGACGTAGCGGGCCGCGAGCTCGGGCCAGTGCGGGGCATAGCGGAGGCGGGCGGACTCGGCGAGCGAGCGGATCTGACCCAACCGCGAGTAGGCGGCCGCGCCAGGGCAGGCGGTGTTCACCACGTTGCGGTGGGCGATCACCACCGGCATCGGCCCGCCGTCGACGGTGGTGGCGCCGACCGGGTCGAGGAAGTGGACAGCCGACTTCCAGCCCGCGAGCTCGGCGGTGGCGTTCAGTGCCGCGGTCGGGAGGGCGACGGTGCTGTGGTCGCCGAGGATCGCGATGCCGATCGAGCCGGTGTTGTGGCCGGCCGAATGCCCGCCGATGACGCCCTGGGTGACGCCGCCGGAGCGGGCCTCCCACATGCCGCCGAAGCGGTCGACGATGAAGTTGTACGCGATGTCGCACCAGTCCCGGCCCTCCTGGTGGAACTGCTGGATGCCCCGGAGCATCGACGGCACGTCCTGGGGGGTGTAGGCGTTCGTGTTCACCGTGTGGTGGACGATGACGTAGCGCGGCCGCACGGAGCGGGGGGCGCTGCCGCAGTCGACGTTGGCCGACGCCCACGGCGCCGCGCCCCACTCCGCCCGCGGGTGGAT
>JACDCH010000615.1 GCA_013694495.1 Acidimicrobiia bacterium
GACCCTCGCTGCGCTCGGGGCTGTTCCGGTCCTCGGCCGACTTCGTCGCCCTGCGGCCGATCCCTGGGGGCTCCGCCCCCAACGCCCAGCGCCTCCGGCGGTCGACAGGAGGTTCGGCTCGACGCGGTGATTCCTCCGCAAGTACTGATCGGCTGCCGGGCCGCCGGCAGGGTGGCTCGTAGACTCGGCCGTCGTGCTGCGCTTCCTCACCGCCGGCGAGTCCCACGGCCCGGCGCTGGTGGTGGTGGTCGAAGGGTTGCCTGCCGGCCTCGAGGTGGCCGTCGAGCCCATCGCCGCCGAGCTCGGCCGGCGCCGCCTCGGCTACGGCCGGGGCCCGCGGATGCGCTTCGAGCAGGACGAGCTCACGCTGGTCGGCGGCGTGCGCCACGGGCGCACGTTGGGGTCGCCGCTCGCCATCGAGATCGCCAACAGCGAGTGGACGCGCGATCCGGACAAGTGGCAGAAGGAGATGAGCCCTCGCGTCGAGGACGGGCCCACCGCGAAGCCGCTCACCGAGCCTCGTCCGGGCCACGCCGACCTGGCCGGCATGCAGAAGTACGGCTTTGGCGACGCCCGCGATGTGCTCGAGCGGGCGTCGGCGCGCGAGACCGCGGCCCGGGTGGCGGCCGGGGCGGTGGCCAAGGCCCTCCTGGCCGAGCTCGGCGTGGCGATCGTCAGCCACGTGCTGCAGATCGGCGCGGCCCGTTCGAAGTCGGCCGACCGGCCCGGGCCCGACGACCTCGACCGGGTCGACGCCAGCGAGGTGCGCTGCTTCGACGCCGCCGCCGAGCAGGCGATGATCGACGAGATCAAGGCCGCGGCCAAGGACGGCGACAGCCTGGGCGGCCTCGTCGAGGTCCTCGCCTACGGCGTGCCGGTCGGGCTCGGCAGCCACGTCCACTGGGACCGCAAGCTCGACGCGGCGCTGGCCCAGGCGTTGATGTCGATCCAGGCCGTCAAGGGGGTCGAGGTCGGCGACGGCTTCGAAGGGGCCGGCCGGCGCGGGAGCGTCGCCCACGACCCGATCCTGTGGGACGCCGCCGCCGGGACGTACCGGCGCCCGACGAGCCTGGCGGGCGGCATCGAGGGCGGCATGTCCACCGGTGAGGTGCTGGTGGCCCGCGCCGCGATGAAGCCGCTGGCCACGCTGAACCGCCCGACGCTCGCCACCGTCGACGTGGTCACCAAGCAGGAGTCGGTGAGCTTCAAGGAGCGCACCGACGTCACCGCCGTGCCCGCGCTCGGCGTGGTGGCCGAGACGATGGTGGCGCTGGTGCTCGCCGACGAGGCGTTGCGCAAGTTCGGCAGCGACTCCGTCGCCGAGCTACGCCGCAACCACGCCGGCTACGTGGCGTCCCTCCGGGACCCGTGACGTGACCCCGGGGTCGGGGCGCCACGTGGTGCTCGTCGGGATGATGGGGTCGGGCAAGACCACGGTCGGGCGACGCGTGGCCAAGGTCCTGGGGCGGCCGTTCGTCGACGCCGACGAGGCCTTCATCGCCCGCTTCGGCCGGACCGTTGCCGCCGCCTTCGCCGATGACGGCGAGGACGGGTTCCGGGCCCTGGAGGCCGAGCTCCTCGCCGAGCTGATCGACGTGCCCGACCCGCTGGTGATCGCCACCGGCGGCGGCGTCGTGGTACGCGAGGAGAACCGCAAGCGGCTGGCCGACCCCGACGTCTTCGTCGTCCTGCTCCATGCCGAGCCCGCCTTCCTCGCCAGCCGCACCACGGAGGCCGCGCACCGGCCCCTCCTCGCCGACGGCGACCTCGCCGCCGTGCTGCAACGACTCCACGACGAGCGCATCGGGTGGTATCAGGAGGTCGCCGACGAGGTGCTCGAGGTGGCGTCGTTCCACGAGTGGGGTTCGTCGCCGAAGCGGGCCATGGCGGCGCGCATCGCGGCCCGGGTGGGGGAGCCGACGTGATCACCGTCGTCGTCGACCTCGGCGAGCGCAGCTACGACGTCGTCGTCGGCGCCGGCGCCGCCGGCCTCCTGCCCGACGTGCTGCCGGCGGGCGCCAAGCGGGCCGCGGTCGTCACCCAGGGGTCCATCGCCTTCGAGGTCGACCCGGGCGTGCCCCACGAGCGGTTCCTGCTCGGCGACGGCGAGGCGGCCAAGGACCTCTCGTCGGTCGAGGAGCTGTGCCGGGCCTGGAGCCGCTGGGGCCTCACCCGGGCCGACGTGGTCGTGGCCGTGGGAGGCGGCGTGGTCACCGATGTCGCCGGGTTCGCAGCCGCCGTGTACCACCGCGGGGTGCCCGTCGTGCACGTGCCGACCACGCTGCTCGGCATGGTCGACGCCGCCATCGGCGGCAAGACCGGGGTCAACCTGCCCGAGGGCAAGAACCTCGTGGGCGCCTTCTGGCAGCCGGCCGCCGTGCTGTGCGACCTCGACGCCCTGCGCACGTTGCCCGAGCGCGAGCGGCGCAGCGGGCTGGGCGAGCTGGCCAAGTACCACTTCCTCTCCGGCGACGACCTCCTGGCCCTCGAGCTCGACGAGCGGGTGGCGGCGGCGGTGCGCATCAAGGCCGAGGTGGTGGCGGCCGACGAGCGCGAGGGCGGGCGCCGGGCGATCCTGAACTACGGCCACACCCTGGCCCACGCCCTGGAGACCGCCGGCGCCTACGACCTCCGCCACGGCGAGGCCGTCGCCATCGGGCTGGTCTACGCGGCCGGCCTCGCCCGCCGCCTCGGCCGCATCGACGACGCCGCCGTGGCCGAGCACCGCCGGGTCGTGGCCGCCTACGACCTGCCGCTGCGCATGCCGCCGGGCGCCGACCGCGACGAGCTGGTCGCCCTCATGAGCCGGGACAAGAAGGCCCTCGACGGCCTGACCTTCGCCCTGGCCGGCCCCGACGGCGTCGAGGTCGTCGCCGGCGTCGACCCCGACCTCGCCCACGCTTCGCTGGAGGAGGTGGCGTGACCGACGCCGCGCCCGTCGTCCTGCTGCTCTCGGGCTGCAACCTCAACCTGCTCGGCGAGCGTGAGCCGGAGATCTACGGCACCGCGACCCTCGCCGACCACGTCGCCGCCTTCGTCGACGAGCTGGGTGCCGCCGGCACCGTCGAACACGTGCAGTCGAACCACGAGGGCGTCCTCATCGACGCCATCCACGGGGCCCGGGGCCGCTGCGCCGCGCTGGTCATCAACCCCGGCGCCTTCACCCACTACGCCTGGGGCCTGCACGACGCGCTGGCCGCCTTCTCCGGTCCGATCGTCGAGCTGCACCTGTCGAACCCCCACCGCCGCGAGGCGTGGCGCCACACGTCGGTGGTGTCGCCGGTGGCCACCGGGATCATCGGCGGGTTCGGCGACCACGGCTACCGCCTGGCGGCCCGAGCCATCAAGGAGCTCCTCGCATGAAGGTGCTCGACGTGCCCGACCTCACCGCGCTGGCGCCGATGGACGTGGCC
>JACDCH010000637.1 GCA_013694495.1 Acidimicrobiia bacterium
GGGCTGCGGCGGATCCAGGCCAGGGCCGGCCGGGTGTCAGGACCTGCGGCGGAACAACCGCGCCGCGACGCGCCTGTCGACCGCCGGAGGCGCTGGGGGTCTGGGGGCGGAGCCCCCAGGCATCGGCCGCAGGGCGACGAAGTCGGCCGAGGACCGCACGACCGAGCGCAGCGAGGGCGACACAACTCGCCGGAACGGAGCGAAGCGAGTGACGGCGAAGAACTCAGGACCTGCGGACGATTGGCAGGTGATCGTCGCCTGGCCGCATGCCCTTCCTGTGTCTCCATTCGATTCCGGGGCCCGGCGAGGGGGCTTCGCCGGGGCGGTCCGGACCCCTTCATCTCAGGCGAGGGGCCGCGCCGCCCACCCCGCCAGCAGCGGGGCGAGGGCCAGCGGCCGATCGCCCTGGATCGAGTGGCCGGCCCGGTCGACGGTGAGGACCTCGGCGTCGGGGCGCCGGCGCACGAGCTCGGTCACGTCGTCGTCGGTGACCACGGGCGACGTCGACCCCCGGACCAGTAGCAGCGGGCCGGTGGCGTCGGCGTCGGCGAGCGTGTCCGACAACCCCTCCAGCTCGGCGGCCGCCTGGTCGCCGTCGATGGGGGACTCCCGGAGCCGGTCGTAGCGCCAGGACCAGGCGCCGCCGTCGACCTCATGGGCGTTGTGGAGGATCCCGCGCCGCAGCGACGACTCGCGCCGGGTCGGGTTGAACTGCACGGTCCGCTCGAGGATCTCGTCGAAGCTGGCAAAGGTCTCGGGTCCGGAGACGAAGGCGATGATGTCGGCGGCCTTGTCCTGGTTCACGCCGGGCGTGACGTCGACCAGCACGAGTCGCCGCACCAGGTCGGGGCGGAGGCCGGCCAGCGCCGCCGCGGTGAGGCCGCCGAGCGACATGCCGACGACGACCGCGGCGTCGGGCGCGAGGGCGGCGACGGCGTCGGCCAGGGCGGGGGCGTTGGCGCCCGGCCGGTAGTCGTGGTCGTCGCGCCACTGCGAACGTCCGTGGCCGGGCAGGTCGACGGCGAGCAGCGCCTGGCCCTCGAGGGCCAGCGCGACGGTGTCCCACGTGTGAGAGTTCTGCGCCCCGCCGTGCACGAGGACGATGGCCGGGCTCTCGTCGGGCGGCCCCCAGCGCAGCGCCGAGATCGGACCGTGGGTGACCCGGGCGACCTGCGGCGGCCGGAACGGCAGGCCCGCCTCGGCGGCGTTCTCCTCGAACAGACCGAACTCGTCGTAGCTCGTGGCGCTCACCCCCGCATCCTCCCTCCCGTACGCTGCCGCGACAGAACCGGTCACGGGGTGGCCGGTTCCGTGCCCCGCGCGTGGACCTGGACCGACCTCCTGCTGCTCAGAGGGCGTAGAGGCGGCGGGCGTTGTCGCCGAGCGCCTTGGCCAGTGACGAGTCGGGCAGGCCGGCGGCGCGGACCTGCTCGACGGTGCCCGGGAAGTCGCTGTCCCAGTGGGGGTAGTCGCTGGCGTACACGAGGCTGTCGTCGCCGAGGTGCTCGATGTAGACGCCGAGCAACGATTCCTCGGCCTCGAAGCTGAAGTAGCACTGGCCCCGCTCGAGGATGGCCCGGGGGTCGGCGGCGCCGGCCGGTAGCAGGTGCGGCAGCTTCTCGTGGTGCTCGTGCAGCCGGTGCACGAAGTACGGGACCCACCCGACGCCGGACTCGAGGAACGCCACCCGCAACGCAGGGAAGCGGTCGAGTACGCCGCCGAGGGTCAGCGCGGTGAGCGCCACCATCTGGTCCACCGGGAAAGACACGGCGTGGACCTGGGCGTAGTTGGTGAAGCGGTCGGCGCCCGGCATGGGCAGGTTCATCCCTGGCGCGCTGTGCACGGCCACCGCCAGGTCGAGCCCTGCGCACGCCTCGAAGAACGGGAGCAGCGCCGCATCGTCGAGGTTGCGGGAGCCGACGAGGGGCGGGATCGTGACGCCGACCGCGCCGAGGTCCTTGGCCCGGACCGCCTCGCCGATCGCCCGGTCGACATCCTGGAGCGGCACCACCGCGACACCCTTCAGCCGCGCCGGGGCGTGGGCGCACACCTTGCTGAGGAGCCAGTCGTCGTAGGCCTCGCACACGTCGAGGGCGAAGCCGGCGTCGTCGTAGCCGGTGACGCCGATGACGAGCCCGCCGTAGAGCACCTGCACGTCGATGCCCTCGGCGTCCATGTCGGCCAGGCGGACGTCGAGGCCGCGCTCGTCGCCACCCGCGCCGGCTGCGCAGCGCGGGTTCGTCGACGCGTCGATCGGCACCCCGCAACCCGGTCCGTCCTGGCGGGGGTAGAGCTTCCCCTCGATCTCGGCCACCCACCGCCCGGCCGAGCGCCCGGCGCCGAGCCAGCCCGGGTGGCGCGCCGCGAGGTCGGTCCAGGCGAGCGGGTCCTCGTTCACGTGGGCGTCGGCGTCGACGACCACGGAAGCTGACACGAGCGTCAGATTAGTGTCGGCGGCCGATGGGGGACCGGCTGCGGATCGAGGTCGACAGGGCGGCGTGCATGGGCTCGGGCAACTGCGCGTTCCACGCCCCGGCCACGTTCGACCTCGACGACGAGATGAAGGTGGTCGTCCTCGATCCCGAGGGCGACGACGAGGCCCGCGTCGGCGTGGCGGTCGAGGGCTGCCCGACGCGTGCGCTCAGGCTCGTCGAGTGACGCCGAGCGCGGGCCGCCTGGGCATCGGCGGCGAGCAGGAGGCGCTGCACGACGCGGCCCGGGGTTGGTGCGACCGCCACCTCCCGCTCACCGTCGCCCGCTCGTGCCTCGACGGCGGCCAGCCCGACCTGGCGGTCGTGGGGAAGGGCATCGTGGCCCAGGGGTGGGTGGGTCTGCCGGCCGAGTTCGGACTGCTCGAGGCGGCGATCGTGGTCGAGGAGCTGGGGCGGGCATGCGCACCGGGGTCGGCGCTGCCGTCCATGGCCGCCGTCGCGCTGCTGCACCGGCTGGGGAGCGAGGGCCGCGGGGTGGTGGAC
>JACDCH010000641.1 GCA_013694495.1 Acidimicrobiia bacterium
GGCCACGGGGGGGCCGGCGACCGGGCCCGCGGCCGTCGCCGGCGCCGTCGCGCTCGCCCTGGCCCTCGCCCTGCGAGCGCGAGGGCGGCTCATCGGGCTTCGGTAGCCTCGCCCTCCACATGGCGACCCGGTTCGTGATCATCGGTGGTGGTCCAGCCGGCAACACCGCGGCCACCCACGCCGCCCGCCTCGGGGCCGAGGTCACGGTCGTCGAGCGCGACGTCCTCGGTGGCGCCGCCCACCTGTGGGACTGCATCCCGAGCAAGGCGATGATCGCCACCGGCGGGGCCATGTCGTTCAGCCGCCGCATCGAGGGCATGGGCCTCGTCGAGCAGCGACCGGTGATCGACGCCGACCTCCTCCGCACCCGCATCAACGAGATCACGGCCCGCCTGCAGGGCCAGGTCACCGACCTGCTCGACGACCAGGGCGTCCGCGTGCTGCACGGCTCGGCGCGCCTGAAGGGGCCCCACGAGGTCGTCGTCGAGACGGCCGACGGCGTCGAGGAACTGCACGCCGACGCCGTGCTCGTCGCCACCGGCAGCCGGCCCCGCGTCCCCGACTTCGCCCCGGTCGACGGGCGGCGGGTGCTCACCACCCGCCACGCCTATCCACCGGCGGAGATGCCCGAACACCTCGTCGTCATCGGGTCGGGCGTCACCGGCGTGGAGTTCGTCCACATGTTCAGCTCGTTCGGCTGCGACGTGACGCTCATCGTCAGCCGCCAGCAGGTGCTGCCGTCCAAGGACCCGGAGGTGGCGGCGGCGCTCGAGGACGAGTTCCTGCGCCGAGGGGTCCGGCTCTACAAGGGCGCTCGCGCCATCGGCATCGACCCCAGCCCGACGGGCGACGAGGTGCAGGTCCGTTGCGACGACGGCCGCGCCGCCACGGGCTCGCACGTGCTGCTGGCGATCGGGTCGATCCCCAACAGCGACGGGCTCGGCCTCGACGCCGCCGGCGTGCTGGTCGACGAGTACGGCTACGTGCCCATCAGCCACCACTGCGTCACGAACGTCGCGCACATCTACGCGGCTGGCGACGTCTCGGGGAAGCTCCCGCTCTCGTCGGTGGCGTCGATGCAGGGCCGCAAGGTGGCCGAGCACGTCATGGGGCTCCACACCCGCGAGCACCGCCACCTCGACTACGACAAGGCGGCCTCGGCGATCTTCACCGAGCCCGAGATCGCCGACGTGGGCCTGGCCGAGGCGGACGCCTTCGCCGCCGGCCGCAAGGTCCGCACCACCAAGGTGCCCTTCTCGGCATCGGCCAAGGCGCTCATCAACAACGACCCACGGGGCTTCGTGAAGCTGATCTCCGATCCCGCCACCGGCGTCGTGCTCGGCGGCTCGATCGTCGGCCGCCACGCCGCCGAGCTCATCTCCGTGATCGCCCTCGCCGTCACCAACCGCCTACGCGTGAACGACATCGTCGAGTCCCTCCTCGTCCACCCCGCCCTCGCCGAAGCCCTCGCCGACGCCTCCGAGTAGGAGTTTCGAGCTCACTCGCTCGCTGCGCTCGCTCCGTTCGCTCGAGTTGTCGGACCTCGCTTCGCTCGGCGCTTCCGGTCCTCGGCCGACTTCGTCGCCCTGCGGCCGATCCTCGGGGGCTCCGCCCCGGCGGCGTGGCAACCGGAGTGCAGGAACCGGACCGAAACGTCCGGCTGCTGCACACCAGTCGAGCAGGGTGGCGGCACGGCAGAGGCGCCGTCGACCAGCTCCGCCTCCGAAGCGCCCTTGACCTTTGACCTCGACGGGGACCCGGACCGGGTTCGGGGGGTCAGGGCCAGGGGGCCGTGAGGGCTTCGAGGAGGGTGCGGACGCCGAAGCCGGTGCCGCCGGCGGGGGTGTCGGCGTCGTCGCCCTCCTCGTTGAACGCCGGGCCGGCGATGTCGAGGTGGGCCCAGGGCACGCCGTCGGCCACGAAGTCCGAAAGGAACAGCGCGGCGTGGATGGCGCCGCCGTGCTTGTAGCCGGTGTTCTTGCGGTCGGCGATCTTGGACTCGATCCGGTGGCGCTCGCCCTCGGCGAGCGGCATCCGCCACACGGCCTCGCCGGCCCGGAGCGCAGCCTCCGAGAGCCGCTCGGCGAGGCCGTCGTCGGCGCTGAACAGGCCGGCGGTGCGGCTGCCGAGGGCCACCATGCAGGCGCCGGTGAGGGTGGCCAGGTCGATGGCGGCGTCGGGGGCGGCGTGGCCCTTGCGCGTCTCGGTGGCGTAGGCGAGGGCGTCGGCGAGGATCAGGCGGCCCTCGGCGTCGGTGTTGAGCACCTCGGTGGTCGAGCCGCCGT
Source organism: Acidimicrobiia bacterium (assembly GCA_013694495.1). Taxonomy (GTDB): domain Bacteria; phylum Actinomycetota; class Acidimicrobiia; order Acidimicrobiales; family JACDCH01; genus JACDCH01. Next base: position 2,286 of record JACDCH010000641.1, read on the forward strand.
AGTGGCGGATCACGTCGCCGACGCGCATGGCGTCGCCGCCCAGCATGTTGTCGGTGAGCGGCAGGTGCCCTTCGACCCGGACCGGCACGTGCAACGCGGCGCAGGCCGACATCGCGCCGAGCACCGCCGCCGCGCCGCCCATGTCGCACTTCATCGTGGCCATGCCGTCGGCGGTCTTGATCGAGAGACCGCCGGCGTCGAACGTGATTCCCTTGCCGACGAGGGCGATGGTGGGGGTGCCCTTCGCCGCCTGGGCCGGCTCGTAGGTGAGCTCGACGTAGCGGGCGGGGACGGCCGACCCGCGGTTCACGGTCAGCAGGCCGGTGAGGCCGAGCTTGCGGGCCGCCTTCTCGTCGTGGATCGTGCACCCGAGTCCGGCGCCGGCCGCCACCTCGGCGGCCCGCTCGGCCAGGACCGGGGCGGTGAGCGAGCCGCCGGGCTCGTTCACCAGGTCGCGGGCGAGGCAGGTCGCCTGGGCGGCGGCGACGCCGGCGGCCACCGCGTCGCGGCCGGCCTTGGCCCGACCACTCGGGTCGACGACCGTGGCCTCGGCCAGCACCGGCCGGTCGCCCTTCGTCTTGTACTCGTCGTAGCGGTAGGCGCCGAGCACCAGCCCCTCGGCCACCGCCCGCACGGCCTCAACCGGGTCGAAGCCCTCCGGAGCGGCGTGGGCCAGGGCCACGCTGATGGAGCACTGCCGGCTCGCCGCTCGTGCTGCGGCGCCGGCGGCCCGGCGCAGCACGGC
>JACDCH010000642.1 GCA_013694495.1 Acidimicrobiia bacterium
GGCCACGGGGCCGACGACGCGGTGGCGGCGGAGCTCGCCGGGGCCCGGAAGGGCGACGACCTGCCGGTCAGCACCGCGCTGCTGCTGTGGCGCCGTCACCTCGAGATCGTCGCCACCGAGCTCCGGCGCGACGACGGGCCCCTCGGCGCCGAGTGTCCGGCGACCCTCGCCGGTGCGATGGCGGCCTGGGACGAAGGCGACCGGAGGCTGGTCGACCATTGGGGCGGTCAGAAGCTGGCCGCGCTCGGGATGCGGGGCGCCTTCGTGGGCTGGAAGACGCTCTTCGCCCGGGTGGGCGGGCCGCTGTCAGGGATCCGCGGCGGCCTCGCACCGGTGATGGCACCAATGGTCGGGTTCGTGCTCGGCCGGCGCCGGTCGCTGTTCGCCATCGAGGCGTTCCTGCTCGGCGCCGTCCTGCCCCGGGCCCACGACAGCGGGCCCGGCCTCGCCGCCGCCTCGCTCTTCGCGGTCGCCTTGTGCGTCGGCGGCCTCCTCGCCAGCCGGCGACCGGCCCGGCTCGCGGTGCTCGGTGACCGGAAGTCCCTCGCCCTCCGGGAGGGCTGGGCGCTCGCCACCGCCGGGACGACCGCGGCCGTGCTGGTGGGGGCGGCCCTGCTCGGGTTCACGGACGGGCTCGATCCGGTCGGTCCGCCGGCGCCAGCGGGCCCGAACCGGGGGGTGGCGCCCTACGCGGCCCCCGTTGCCGCGACCGCGATCGCCACGTTCGTCACCTGGTTCTGGGCCCGACGGGTATGGCGGGTGGCCTTCACCGTCGCGAACAGCACCGTTGTCGCCGCCTGGGTGGCGATCGGCGGCCACGGCGCAACGATCGCCGACTGGCCCGGCGGGTCGGCCCTCAACGTCGTCGGTTCCTTCTGGTGGGCATTGGTCGCCCTCGCCCTCGTCACGACCTTGGTCGGCTACAACGTCGACCTCGCCGAGTTCCGACCGTCGACCTCGCTCGAGACCCCGGATCGGGCCCCGCCCGTCTGACTTCCGCTGGGGTCTTGCGTACGAACGTATGTACGTCGGCTCACGCGCGGTACGCGTCGCGGCGGTGATCGATGTCCAGGATTCTCACGGTCCGAGCTCCCTCACCGATCTCGTAGCGAACGCGGTACTCGCCGCGACGCGCCCGCCACTGCCCGTGGAACGGCGCTCGCAGCGGCGCTCCCACCCGATGCGGCGCCTCGGACAACGGACCGGAGATGAACTCCCAGGCTGCGAACGCGGCAGCCTCCGGCAGCTGATCGGTCAGGGCGCGCCGAGCTCCCGGAGCCAGGACGAGGAGGTACGGACCCTCATCGTCCTTCGCGGCCACGGCGTCGCTGCTCCATCAGCTCGCGCATCTGCTCGCCGGAAGTGCCCGCACCGGCGGCCAGATCAACCTGCGCCTGACGGACGCGTTCCATCGCAGCGGGATCAGCAAGCAACTCGAGCGTTGCTTCCATGGAATCGAGATCCTCGGCGGAGATCAGGACGACGTAGGAACGGCCGTTCTTGGTGATCTGCACACGCTGGTGCGTACGGTCGACAGCATCGGCGATCTCCGACAGCCGTGCCTTCGCGTCTGACAGCGGGATGGTCTCCATAGACCATGTTCATAGTCTGTTCTTGGCGGGTGCTGCCAGGGCTACGACGCTCGCGCACGTCCGCACGTCCACCACGAACGTCGTCACGCTGTGCACCACCTGCCACCCAGCCGTGCACCGGGGCGCCGTCCGGAGGGTGGAACTGACGGCGCGCGGCGCGCCGTCGACCCTCCCCGGCCCCACTTCGGTGGTCACACCCCTTCCGTAGGATCGATCCGGTGTCGTCGCCCAAGGTGCTGGAGCTGCTGCGGCTGGCGGGGGCCGAGCGACTGGCCCACGCCTTTGCCGTGCGTCCGGACCTGGCCCGGCCGCGGCCGGCGGCGCTCGCCGAGGTCGCGAACCGGTGCTCCTCGCTGCGGTCGGTGCTGAACGCGCTGGGCGAGGCCGACGAGTGGGCGATGGCGGTGGCGAGCGCCGCGGTGGTCGAGGGCAACCCGGTCACCGCCGCCGCGCTCGTGCCCCGCATGCGCCGCGCCGACGGTCAGCACCCCACCGAGGCCGAGGTCGGAGCGGGCCTCGACCGCCTGCGCGACCGCCTCCTCCTGCTCGACGACGACGCCGGCGCCGCCTGGCTCAACCCCGGGCTGCCGGCGGCGCTCACGGCACCGGGCGGGCTGGGGCGGCCGGCGACGTTCCTGCTCGGCCGGCTCCCGTCGGCCGACCTCCGCACGCTCGCCGGTCGCCTCGAGATCGACGCCGGGGGCTGCGACAAGGACGAACTGCTCCTCTTCGTCGCCGGCGCGCTGGCCGACCGGGGCGTGGTCGACGCGGTGCTCGACACCGGTCCGCCCGGCACCCGCGAGCTCCTGCACGGCGGCTTCCTCCGCCTGCTCACGCTCCCCTACCGCAACTGGTGGACGGCGCTGCAGCGCTCGACCCGGCTCGACGACCCCTTCCTGTGGCTCGTCGGCCACGGCCTGCTCGTGATCGACGCGCACACGTACCAGGGCGAGGTGCCGGGCGAGGTGGCGCTGGCGCTGCGCAACGGCGTGGTGAGCGACGGGTTCGACCCCGCGCCGCCCCTGGGCCCGACCCGGGCCGTCGACGTCGACGCCGTCGACCGCCGCGGGGCCGACCGGGCCGGCGCCACCGTCCAGAACGTCGCCCGTCTGCTCGACCTGCTCGGCGCGGCGCCGGGGCAGCCGCTGAAGTCCGGCGGGCTCGGCGCCAAGGAGGTCCGGCGGCTGGCGAAGGGCATCGACGTCGACGAGGCCGAGGTCGGCATCGCCCTCGGTGCGGCCCGCATCGCCGGGCTGGTCACGCTGGCCTGGCACCCGGTCGTGCCCACGAGCGCGGCCGACGAC
>JACDCH010000658.1 GCA_013694495.1 Acidimicrobiia bacterium
TGTAGACGGTGGTCGCCATCAGGCCAGCATGGCCCACGGGTCCAGCGGTGGGGCGGTGGCAGACTCGGCGCCGGCCATGCGCGTGACCCTGACCTTCGACAACGGGCCCTCGGTCGGCACGACGCCGATGGTCCTCGACGCGCTGGCGGCCCGCGCCCTGCCGGCGACGTTCTTCGTCGTCGGCGAGCGACTCGACCGGCCCGGCGGGCGCGAGCTCGTCGAGCGCGCCGCGGCCGAGGGGCACTGGATCGGCAACCACTCGCTCACGCACGCGGTGCCGCTCGGCGACGATCCCGACCCGGCGCACGCCGAGCGGGAGATCGGCGAGACCCAGGCCCGCTTGGGCGACGTCGGCCACGAGCGCCGGTTCTTCCGGCCCTTCGGCGGCGGCGGCCGCCTCGGCCCGCACCTGCTGAGCCCGGCGGCCGTCGACGTGCTCCGCCGTGGCCGGTACACGTGCGTGCTGTGGAACTCGGTGCCCCACGACTGGGACGACCTCGACGGCTGGGTGGACACCGCCCTCGCCGACGTGGCCCGGCTCGAGCACGCCGTCGTCGTGCTGCACGACCTCCCGACCGGGGCGATGGCCGATCTCCCCGTGTTCCTCGACCGCCTCGCCGCCCTCGACGCCGTCGTGGTGCAGGACTTTCCACCAGCGGTTGTGCCGATCGAGCGTGGGGTGCCGGCCGGCGCCGCCGCCCTCGCCGGGCTCGTGAGCGAAGCCGCGTGAGCGCGTCCACCGGCCCGCGCCCGGCGCGGCTCCACCACCACGCCTTCGTCGTGGCCGACCAGGAGCGGACCCGGCGGTTCTACGAGGATGTCATCGGGCTGCCCCTGGTCGACACCTGGTGCGAGCACGACGAGGCCGGTGCCTACTGCCACACCTTCTACGAGCTGGCCGACGGGGCGTGCCTCGCCTTCTTCCAGTTCGCCGACCCGGCGGTGCAGGCGGCCAACGCCACGCCCAGCTCGTCGGTCTACGACCACGTCGCCCTGTGGGCCACGCCGGAGGTCCAGGCCGCCATCGCGGCGCGGGCGGAGGCGACGGGCACGCCGGCGCTCACGATCGACCACGGCTACTGCACGTCGCTGTACGTGCCCGATCCCGACGGCCTGATCGTCGAGGTCACCGTCGACCACCCCGCCGCGGTGGACGCCGCCCCCCAGCGCCGGACACAGGCCCACGCCGAGCTCCGCCGCTGGCTCGCCGGCGACCACGCCGACAACAACAGCTATCGAGCCCACTGACCCACGGAGCGACCCACCCGATGCGCCTGGCCAACCTCGACGGAAGAGCGACCATCGTCACCGACGCGGGGGGCGTCGACGTCGGCCGCGCCTCCGGCGGTCGCTTCGGTCCCGAGCTCCCCGCCCTCTACGACGACTGGGGCGCGTTCCGGGCCGCCGCCGACGACGTGGTCGCGGCGGCAGGACCCGCCGGCGCGCAGCCGATCGACGACGCCCGGCTGGGTCCGCCGTCGCCGCGGCCGGCCCAGGTGTTCGGCATCGGGCTCAACTACAAGGCCCACGCGGCGGAGACCGGGGCCACGATCCCAAAGATCCCGGCCACGTTCACGAAGTTCCCGACCTGTCTCACGGGCCCGTTCGGCGAGGTCGTGCTGCCGAGCGGCAACGTCGACTGGGAGGTCGAGCTCGTCCTCGTCATCGGCACCCTGGGCCGAGGGGTCGCCGAGCGCGACGGCTGGGCCCACGTGGCGGGCGTGACGGTGGGCCAGGACCTCTCGGAGCGCGTCGTGCAGCGCCGGGCCGGGGCGCAGTTCTCGCTGGGCAAGTCGTATCCCGGGTTCGGCCCCACCGGTCCCTGGCTCGTGACACCGGACGAGCTCGAGCACCCCGACGACCTTGCGTTGGGGTGCTCCATCGACGGCGAGGTCATGCAGGACAGCAGCACAGCCGACATGGCCTTCAAGGTCCCGCAGCTGGTGGCCGAGCTCTCGGCGATCGTGCCCCTCCTGCCCGGCGACGTCGTGTTCACGGGCACGCCGTCAGGGGTCGGCGCGGCCCGCCAGCCGCCCCGCTTCCTCGCGCCGGGCCAGGTGCTCGAGACGTGGGTCGACGGTGTCGGCTCGATGCGGCACCGCCTCGTCGGCGCGAGGAGCTGACCCGCGACGCCGGTTGCGCGGGCTGCGCCTGGTAGGTTCGCCGCCCAGGCGGTCGCAGTGGCCGTCTAATTCCTGAAGAGAGCATGCTTTGTCAGAGACACCCCGCAAGGGCCCGACCACGGGCACCGTGAAGTTCTTCAACGCCGAGAAGGGCTTCGGCTTCATCTCGCGTGAAGGTGGCGACGACGTGTTCGTCCACTTCTCCAACATCCAGGGCGAGGGTTACAAGACCCTCGACGAGGGCCAGAAGGTCGAGTTCGACGTCGCGCCCGGCCGCAAGGGCGAGGAAGCGCAGAACGTTCGGGTCCTCCCCCGCTCCTGATCTTCCCCGATCGACGACCGCAACGCGGTCATCGAGAGCCGCCGGCCCCAGGGCAGGCGGCTCTCGCCGTTCCCGGGCCGGCTGACGGCCGGCGCGTCGGGCCCGTTGCGGAGGCCGGCCCGCGCCGTGCGTCGGCCGGCTCAGCTGGCGACGACGGTGGCGAACCCGAGGCCGTTGACGACGGCGCCGGGGACGACGAACTCGCGGTGCTTGCCGTCGGCCGTGGTGACCTCGAACTCCTCGACGACCTCGACCTCGACGTCGGCGCTCAGCGCCAGCGGCCCGCGCAGCTCCTCGGTGGTGAGGAAGACGCCGATCTTGCGGCCGAGCGACGTGAAGCACTCTTCCTCGTCGCGCGTGTCGAGCGTGCCGCCCCGCTCCTGCTCTCTCTCGTGGTACAGCCGCACGGCGCACCTCCTCGACGGCCCAACCTAGGCCGCGCGGCGAGCCGAGCCACCGGTCCTGAACCTCACCGCCCCGGCTCGGCGGCCCGCAGCTCCACGTCGTGCGCCTCGGCGTCGGCGGCGAGGAAGCGGACGAAGCGCCGGCCTTCGGC
>JACDCH010000034.1 GCA_013694495.1 Acidimicrobiia bacterium
CCGATGACCCCTTCGCCGCCGCGGCTCGCACGTATTCGATGGCGAAGCTGGCGATCCTGAACGGCGACCTCGACGAAGCTGAACGCCACTATCGAGCCGCCACCGAGGGCTTCGCTCGTCTCGATCGCCCGGTCATGAACTCCATCTGCCTCGGCATGGTCGCCGACTTCGATGAGCGTGCGGGCGACTATCCCGCTGCGATCAAGACGCTCGAGGCGGCGATCGAGACGAACGAGTCGCTGCTCGGGGGCTTCACCGGATCGCTCCAGGCTCGCCTCGGATGGGTGCTGCTCCACGACGGCCAGCTGGCCCGAGCCGAGGCGGTCTACCAGCGTGCGCTCGACTCAGCCCGTCGCGTGCGACACACCATGGTGCTCTTCCAAGCGCAGGCCGGACTGGCGGCCCTGCACCGGCTTCACCAACGCGACCACGCCGCCGCCGGCGCCGCCGCAGAGGCACTGGAGCTGTACCGGGCCGACGGGTTCCCCCGATTCCGGAACCGCATCGACCCCGCGACCGACCTACAAGCCACCGCGGCGGTGTGCTGCGAGGTGCTCGCCGCGATCGCTGCAGAACGCGACGAACCAGAACAGGCGGCAACGCTGCTCGGGCACGCCGATCGCCTACGGGACGAATCGGGCGTCGAGGTCCCGGCGTTCCAGCACGCCGACGTCACCCGCGCCCGAGGGACAGCGGTCGCCGCCCTCGGCTCTGACGCGTTCATCGTCGCCTTCGACCGCGGCAAGCAGGGTCTCGAGGCGGTGGCCCCGGTGTCCTGACCCGGCCCTTCAGCCGCAGCGCGGCCAGAGGTCAGCGCGCTCGTGGATGGTGCAGACATCCCCGCAGGCCGCGGGGCTCACCCCAAGGAGGATTCCCGTGAGCGCATTCCTGTACCGCCTCGGTCGCACCAGCGCCCGGCACCCGTTCCGGGTGCTGGGTCTCTGGCTCGTGGCCGCCATCGCCGTCATGGCGCTGCAAGCCGCCGCGGGGGGCGAGTTCGACAACAGCGAGCGCGTGCCCGGCGTCGAGTCCCAGCACGCAGCCGACGTCTTGAACGAGCGCTTCCCGAGCCAGGGCGGCCTGTCGGCCCGCATCGTGCTCCACACCGACGACGGGCGTCTCGACGACGCGAACCACGCCGCGACCGTCGAGCAGGCGCGAGCCGGGCTCGCCCGCGGGATCGGCGTCACCGGCGTCACCGACCCGTTCGCGGCGGACTCCGCCGCCGTCAGCCCCGACGGCCAGACCGCCTACGTCGACGTCACCTATGCGGTCGACGTGCTCACGCCTTCGCAGCTCGACGACGCCGTGGCCGTCACGGACGCGGCGCGCGCCGGTGGGGTGCAGGTCGAGCTGACCGGCGCCCTCGCGCTCCTGGCGCAAGAGGCGCCGAGCAGCGAACTGATCGGCGTCGGCGTGGCGATCATCGTGCTGCTGGTCGCCTTCGGCTCGGTGGTGGCGATGGGTCTCCCGATCGCCACGGCGGTCATGGGCATCTTCGTGGGCGCCGCGAGCGTCGGCGTGTTGTCCGCCGTCCTCGACGTGCCCGAGTTCTCCCTGATCCTGTGCGCCATGATCGGCCTCGGCGTGGGCATCGACTACGCCCTGTTCATCGTCACCCGGCACCGCCAGCACCTCCACGAGGGGATGAGCGTCGAGAACGCCGCCGGCACCGCAGTCGCCACGGCCGGGCAGGCCGTGCTCTTCGCCGGCACCACGGTCGTCATCGCCATCCTCGGGCTGTTCCTCGCCGGCCTGCCGGCCGTCAGCGGCATGGGGGCGGCGGTGGCCCTGGTGGTCACCGTCTCGATGGCCGCCGCCATCACCCTGCTTCCCGGCCTCCTGGGCCTGGCCGGGACGAGGATCGACCGGCTCTCCATCCACCGCAAGACCCGTGTCGCCAAGCCGGCGGACGAGACGATCTCCGGCCGGTGGGCCCACCACGTCGGGAACCACCCCGTCCGCTACGCCGTGGTCGGCCTCGTCGCCCTGGGCGCCATCGCCGTCCCTGCGCTCGCCATGCAGATCGGCGTGCCCGACGACGGCAACGCCCCGACGCACACGACCCAGCGCGTCGCCTTCGACCAGCTGGCCCGAGGCTTCGGTGCCGGCTTCAACGGCCCGATCCAGGTCGTCGTCGAGCTCCCCGCATCGGGCGGCGATGCGATCGTGCAGCGGGTCCACGACGCGCTGCAGGCCGACCCCGGCGTCGCCGCCGTGACCGCGCCGGTCGTCAACGCCGCCGGCGACACCGCCGTGCTGACCGCCAACCCCACCACGGCGCCCCAGGACGCGGCCACCGACCAGCTCGTCCGCCACCTGCGGGCCGACGTGCTGCCGGCCACCGTCGACGGCACCGGGGCGCAGGTCTCGCTGACGGGCCGGGCGATGATCACCGACCTCACCGATCGCATCTCGAGCCGGTTGCCGATCTTCATCGCGGCCGTCGTCGCGATGTCCTTCCTCCTGCTGCTCATCGTGTTCCGGTCGGTCCTGGTCCCGCTCAAGGCCGCCCTCATGAACCTGCTGTCGATCGCGGCGGCCTACGGCGTCCTCGTCGCAGTGTTCCAGTGGGGTTGGGGGGCCTCCCTCATCGGCCTGCACAGCACGATGCCGATCAACCCGTTCCTCCCGCTCATCATGTTCGCCATCCTCTTCGGGCTCTCGATGGACTACGAGGTGTTCCTCCTGTCCCGCGTGCGTGAGGAGTTCGTGGCGACCGGCGACAACCACGAAGCCGTGGTCCGGGGCCTGTCGAGCACCGCCCGGGTGATCACCTCGGCCGCCCTCATCATGATCAGCGTGTTCGGCGCCTTCGTCCTCGGCGACGACCCCAACGGCAAGCTCTTCGGGGTCGGCCTCGCCGTCGCCGTGCTCATCGACGCCACGCTCGTGCGCATGGTCCTCGTGCCCGCGACGATGAGCCTCCTGGGCAAGGCCAACTGGTGGCTCCCCGGCTGGCTCGACCGGATCCTCCCGCACCTCGACCTCGAGGGCGCACCCACCGTGCCCGAGGTCGGCGGACAGCCCGAGGGCGAGCTCGTCGCGGCCTGATCGACAGCCGTGCGGCGGTCGGTGGGGCGTGTTCCTCGGCCGCCTCGTCGGCGTGCTGACGGACCCAGCGCGGGATGACGGCCGAACCCGACGACGAACTGTGGACGGCGATCGCCGACCCCTCCCGTCGTCGGGTCCTCGACCTCCTCGTGCAAGCGCGGTGAGGCGAGTGCCAGCTGGCTGGCCGGGTAGGTCCCGTTCACCCGGCAGGCGGTGTCCAAGCACCTCGTCGTGCTCGAGGAGACCGGGATGATCAGGCGCAGGAAGTCGGGGCGCGAGGTGCTCTACCGGGTGGACGCCTCCCGCCTCGACGAGGCGACCCGGGCGATGACCGAGGTCGCCCGACGCTGGGACCAGCGGCTCGGCACCATCAAGCGGCTCGCCGAAGCCGTCCACGAGGAATCGAAGCGCACCCTGCCGCAGCGCGGCACCGAGCGCACCCGCATCGACCGGCTCGTGCGAACCACGGCGCCTCCGGATCGCCGGGAGGTCTGCCTGCCGCGCCCGCTCGACCGCACCAACCAGAGAACCGACGCAGAAAACCGAACCGAGAAGGAGCCCACCATGCAGACCCCGCCGATCGTTTCGAGAGAGGACTGGGAGGCCGCGGAGGTCCTCACGCTGCTCACGGCAGGGTGGGCACCTGGCTGGTGGTGACGATGACGTCGCTCGGTCTCAGGGGGCGACCGGCGCGGGGGTCCGGTCGGCGTCGGGACGAGGGACGGGACGGAGGTCGAGCCGGCGCAGGAGCTGGGCGTTCGCCGCCACCACGATGGTCGACACACTCATCAGGACGGCCGCGACCGCTGGCGGCATCGAGATCCCGGCCCAGGCGAGGGCCCCGGCGGCGAGAGGGATGGCGGCCAGGTTGTAGCCAGCAGCCCACCACAGGTTCTGCACGCTCTTGCGGTAGGTGGCGGCCGACAGCCGGACGATCCCGATGACGGCCCGGGGATCGGAGCCGGCGAGGATCAGCCCGGCCGACTCGATGGCGACGTCGGTCCCCGCCCCGATGGCGATCCCGACGTCGGCTCGGGCCAGGGCGGGGGCGTCGTTGACCCCGTCGCCGACCATGGCCACGGTGAGGCCCCGGCCCTGGAGCTCGGCGACCTTGGCGTCCTTCTCCTCGGGGAGGACCTCGGCGAAGACCTCGTCGACGCCGAGGTCGGCGCCCACGGCGTCGGCGACCTGGCGGGCGTCGCCGGTGATCATCACGACCCGACGACCGAGCGCCTGCAGCCCGGCCACCGCAGCACGGGCTTCGGGACGGATCTCGTCCTCGAGGGCCACCCCGCCGACGATGACGTCGTCGCGGACGAGGTAGAGCACGGCTGCCCCCCGGTCCTTCCACGCTCGCGTCGCAGCGACCAGCTCCTCGGGCTCGACGAGCGACCGCTCCCGCACCAGGGCCGGGCCGCCGACTGCGTAGCGCGAACCGTCGACCGCGGCCTCGACGCCCCGGCCGGTGATCGACCGGAAGCCCACGGCCTCGGGGACGGGACCCCGCCGGCGGGCGGCGGCGACGATGGCCCGGGCGAGCGGGTGCTCGCTGTCGGACTCGACCGCACCGGCCAGGCGCAGCACCTCGTCCTCGGCGAGCCCGGCGCCGGCGACCCCGACCACGGTGTGCTCGCCCTTCGTGAGCGTGCCTGTCTTGTCGAACAGGAACGCGTCGACGGTGCGGCTCTGCTCGAGCGCCAGGCGGTCCTTGACGAGGATCCCGTTCCGGGCCGCGAGCGCCGACGACAGCGAGGTGGTCAGCGGGATGGCGAGGCCCAATGCGTGGGGGCACGAGATCACGAGCACCGTCACCACCCGGACCACGGCGTCGTCCGCGTCGCCGAACGCCAGCCACGCCAGCGCGGTGACGGCGGCCGCGCCGATCGCCACGTAGAAGAGGAGGGCAGCGGCCCGGTCGGCCAGCACCTGGGCCCGCGAGCGGGACTCCTGGGCCTGGGCGACGAGGCGCTGGATCCCGGCCAAGGTCGTCTCCTCGCCCAGGGCGTCGACCCGGACGCGGACGGCCGAGTCGGTGGACACGGTCCCGGCGACGACCCGGTCACCGGCCTGCTTGGCGACGGGCCTCGATTCGCCGGTGACCATCGACTCGTCGAACTCCGCCGCCCCCTCGACGATCTCGCCGTCGGCCGGCACCCGCGCCCCGCTCCGCACCAGCACCACGTCGCCGAGACGCAACTCGTCGACGGTCACCGTCTCGACAGAGCCGTCGGTCGCGACGCGCTCGGCCTCGTCGGGGAGCAGGGCGGCCAGGGCAGCCAGGGCGTCCTGCGCGTGGCCGAGCGCCTTCATCTCCTGCCAGTGGCCCAGCAGCATGATCGTGACGAGGAGCGAGAGCTCCCACCAGAAGTCGAGGTCGAACCAGCCGAGCGAGGTCGCCATCGATGCGGCGTAGGCGACGGTGATCGCCATCCCGATCAGGAGCATCATCCCGGGCCGGCGCTGCTGCACCTCCCGCCAGCCGCCTTCCAGGAACGGCCAGCCGCCCCAGACGAAGACGATCGAACCCAGGACCGGGCCGACCGTGTCCACGCCGTAGAAGCGCAGGTCGTACCCGAACCAGTCCATGACCATGTGGCTCGTCACCACGATCGGCACCGAGAGCAGCAGGCTCCACCAGAACCGCCGTCGGAACAGCTCGACGTGGTGCCCGGCGTGCTGCCCGTGATCGTGGGCCTCGTGCCCCGCCGGGCCGTGGTGCCCGGAGTTGTCTTCCATGCGGATCCCGGGCTCCGACGGCCGGTCTTTCAGCTGGTGGTCCATGGCGCGCTCCTCAGCATCTCGACGTTGCCGACAGCATACCCCCAGGGGGTAGCTGTGTCTACCCCTAGGGGGTATAGCCTCGGTAGGTTGCCCGGGTGCCGGTCGAGCCCCGTGAGCCGCTGCGCACCACCGACGCCGCCGGGTACGGTCTCGACGACCTGCTTCGGCGCAAGCAGGCGTACGGGCTCGCCACGTCGGTGGTGATCCCGGCGCGCAACGAGGCGGCGACGGTGGCCGGGGTGGTCGGGGCGCTGGCGCCGCTGCGCGACGCCGGGCTCGTCGACGAGCTCGTGGTGATCGACTCCCTGTCGGTGGACGACACCGCCGCCGTGGCGCGGGCCGCCGGGGCGACGGTGGTGCACGTCGCCGATGTCCACCCGGCGGTGGCGGCGCTGCCCGGGAAGGGCGAGGCGATGTGGCGGGGGTTGCTGGCGACGACGGGTGACCTCGTCGCGTTCTGCGACGCCGACGTGCTCGACGCCCTGCCGACGTACGCCCTCGGGCTGCTCGGGACGATGCTGGTCCACGAGGACGTGCACCTCGTCAAGGGTTTCTACCGCCGCCCGATCGTGGCCGAGGACGGCACCGTCGAGGAGCACGGCGGCCGCGTGACCGAGCTGACCGCCCGGCCGTTCCTCAACCTCTACCGCCCCGAGCTCGGCGCGTTCGTGCAGCCGCTGGCGGGGGAGTGGTCCGGCCGCCGGTCGCTGCTCGAGACGCTCTCGTTCCCGGTCGGCTACGGCGTCGAGATCGGCGTGCTCCTCGATGCGCACGCCGCCGTCGGCCTCGCCGGGATGGCGCAGTGCGACCTCGGCGTCCGCACGCACCGCCGGCAGTCGCAGCAGGCGCTCGGCGTCATGGCCGCGCAGGTCCTGGCCGCGGCCGGGCGGCGCGTGGGCATCGTCCCGGTGGGCGACGCGATGCGCCAGTTCGGCATCGACGACCACGCGCCGACGGACACGGCGCTGGCGATCCTCGAGCGTCCGCCGGCCAGCACGCTGCTCGCCTGACGCCAGCCCGCGCGACGTGGATTCGCGGCCTTCTCCCACCGCGCGCTGCGGCGCCACTACCCTTTCGCGCCGAGAGGTGACGGCCTGGGCGACGTCGACGGCGGTCACGGGCGAACCCGAACCACGGGCGTCCCTAGGCTCGCCGCCACATGACCGAGTACGAGACCATCACGGTGCGCGCCGACGACGGGGTGGCGTGGGTTTCGCTGAACCGACCGGCCGTGCGCAACGCCATCAACCAGCGGATGCAGGACGAGCTCCGCTCGGTGTGGACGTCGTTCCGGTACGACGACGGGATCCGCTGCGTGGTGCTCACGGGCGAGGGCGAGTCGTTCTGCACCGGGATCGACCGGGGCGAGGCCGTCTCCGACTCGAACAACGAGGCCATGGCCGCCGGCGACTACCCGGGGTACCCGACGCCGTGGATGTACGACGACCCCGGGCGCGACGTCGGCCCCAAGAGCTGCGACCTGTGGAAGCCGGTCATCGCCGCTGTCCAGGGGATGGCGTGCGGTGGCGCGTTCTACATGCTCGGCGAGACCGAGTTCGTCATCGCCAGCGACGACGCCGTCTTCTTCGACCCGCACGTCACCTACGGGATGACGGCGGCGTTCGAGCCCATCCAGATGCTCTCGAAGATGCCGTTCCAGGAGATCATGCGCTTGTCGCTGCTCGGCGCCCACGAGCGGATGTCGGCGCAGCGGGCGCTCCAGATCGGGCTCGTGAGCGAGGTCGTGCCCCGCGCTGACTTGCTCGAGGCCGCGGGTTGGGCTGCCCGGGTGATCGCCGACTCGCCGCCGCTGGTGATCCAAGGCACGATGCGCGCCCTGTGGACCGCGCTCGAGATCCCGCGGACGCAGGCGGTCGGGATGGCCAACCTGTTCACCCGCATCGGCTCGGACGCCGCCGCCTTCAAGGCCGGCCAGGACCGCTTCTCGTCGGGCCAGCGGGTGCAGTGGCGCCTGCGCTGACGAGCTGAGGGGTCAGGCCGCGGGGGACCGTGGGTCGTGAGGGTCGAGATGACGGGGCTCCTGGCGGGGATCGGACGGCAACGAACGGACGTCGGTGGCGTCAACAGGAGCGAAGGGCGGGCGGCACGCGTAAGTCGGTATTCCCGATCGGGTAAGTCATAGTTAGCGACCGGCGACGCCAGCGTCAACGGAGGGCGATGCGGCGACGGCGTCAGGCGGCGACGAAGGGTTCGTGGGCGCCGACGAGGAGGGCGTCGAGCTCGGCGACCGGGAGCGCCTGGGCGAAGAGGAAGCCCTGCACGAGCTCGCAGCCGTAGCGCTCGAGGAGCCGGGCCTGGGCCACGGTCTCCACCCCTTCGGCCACGACGTCGAGGCCGAGGCTGCTGGCCAGCGCGAGCAGCGCCTTCACGAGGGGGACCTCGACCGCATCCGCCGTGATCGTGGAGATGAAGCAGCGGTCGATCTTCAGCGTGTCGACCTGGCAGTGCAGCAGCCGGCGCAGCACGGAGCTGCCCGTGCCGAAGTCGTCGATCGCGATCCGGACGCCGGCCGCACGCAGCGGCGCCAGCAGCGCGGGCAGCTCCTCGTCGTCGAGCGCCACCCGTTCGTTGATCTCGAGCTCGACGCTGGCCGGATCCATGCCGGCCGCGAGCAGCTCGCCGGCCACCAAGGCGCCGAGGTCCGGCTGGACGAGCGTGCGCGCCGACAGGTTCACCGCCATACGGAGCGGCTGACCGGCGTCGTGCCACCTGCGCGCCTGGCGGAACGCCTCGACCCTCGTCCACTCGTCGATGTCCACGATGAGCCCGCTCTCCTCGGCCAGGGGCAGGAACGCCCCCGGGAGCAGCAAGCCTTCGGTCGGGTGCTCCCACCGGACGAGGGCCTCGACGCCGAGGATGCGGCCCGAAGGGAGCGTGACCTGGGGTTGGTAGTGGACCCGCAGCTCGCCGTTGCCGACGGCCCGATGCAGCTGGCTCTCGATCTGGAGGCGGCGCCGCCGCGGGGTGGCCACTGCGGTGGCGTCGACCGCGAAGCCGCTGCGGCCATGGCCCTTGGCCGTGTACATCGCGGAGTCGGCGTACTGCAGGAGCGAGTCGTAGCCGTCGCCATGCTCCGGAGAGCAGGCGACGCCGACGCTGCACGAGATGAACAGCTCCTGGCCAAGGACCTCGAACGGTGTCCTCAAGGCATCGATCACCCGCTCGGCGACGCCGGCTGCGGTGGCGACGGAATCGACCGCAGCCAGCAACATGACGAACTCGTCGCCGCCGAGCCGGGCGAGCGTGTCGCCCTCCCGCACTGCGCCGGCGAGACGATCGGCGACGGCCCTGATGAGGTCGTCGCCGGCGCGGTGGCCGAGCGTGTCGTTGACGTTCTTGAACCGGTCGAGGTCGATGAAGAGGAGCCCGACGCGGTCGTCTCCGGAGTGCACGCGCGCGAACGCCTCGTGGCCGCGAACCTCCACCAGCGTCCGGTTGGGCAGACCGGTGAGGCGGTCGTGGAGGGACTCGTGGCGCATCCGCCCGAGGAGCTCCGCGTTCTCGATGGCAGTGGCGGCGTGGTCGGCCAGGCCGGCGAGTCGGGCGAAGAGGGCGTCGTCGAGGTCGCCGCCCTCGACTGTGCTGACGCCGGCGATGACCGCGCCGATCAGCCGACCGCGCGCGTGGATCGGTACGATTGCGGCCCGTTCCAGCCGGAAGGCGCGCATCGACCGCTGCACGTCGGGGCGGGCGGTGGCGACGTCGATGGTGGCGGGACACGGGTTCGCGACCGCGCCGTCGTAGGTGCCCAGCTCGGTGACGGCGACGACGTCCTCGGTCGGGTTGGGCGGGGTCCCGGCGCGCTGGGTGGATGCGGCGAGGCGCATGACGCCTGCCGCCGCGTCGAGCAGGTAGACGCTGGCCACGTCGCACACCGTCACGTGGGGCACCGCCGCGCAGATGTGGGCGGCGATCTCGGCAGTGGTCGAGACCTCGGCCAGCTCGCGGGCGAGGCTCAGCAGCGCTTCTGCGGTGTCGCGGTCGAGCCGAGCTGCCTCGAGCGCGGCGACCATGTTGAGTACCGCCGCGGCGTGGCCGGCGTAGGCGGAAAGCGTGCGCCGCTCGACGGGCGTGACCACGACCCCCGCGGCGAAGACGGCGGCCAGCCGGCCGAAGTGCCGCCCGCCGGCCACGACGTCGACGCTGACGACGCCGTCGGCCTCCGAGAGCTCGTCGGCCAGCAGGGCGCGGGCGAACGCCAGCGCCTCCGTCGGGTCGAAGCCGAACTGGTGCACCCGCACCGAGTCGCCTGCGGGCATGGCGAGCAGGTACTGCGGCGCCTGCAGCGCGCGGCGGACCTCGCTCATGATCCGCTCGAGCGCGCCTTTCACGTCGTCGGCCCCGAGGATGGCGGACGCCATCGCCTGGAGCTCCTCGAAGCGGTCGAGCAGCCCGTCGGACCGCACGGCGCTGGCCGCCGCGTCCTCGTCGTCGGGGACGGCGGCGCTCGGATCGGGACGCCAGGCGACCCGGTACTCGCAGGTCGGGGCGCCGAGCAGCTGGCACCTCCTCTCCACGACCGTGCCGAAGCAGCCGAACAGCGAGGCGACCTGAGCGAAGTAGCCGCTGGCGATGTCGCAGAAGAACCTCGCTCGGTGGGCATTGTCGGCGATCAGCTCCTGGAAGTGCACGCCGGTGAACTCGCCCTCGACGATGACGTGGTCATCGGCCACGTGGACGAGCGAGAACATCCGCCCTGCGCCCAACTTCGAGCCGGCTTCGACCAGCACCGAGTACGCCGCGGCGATGGACCCCGACGCGACGAGGTAGTCGCGGAGGCCCTCCTCGACGTTGGAGCGGAACAGCTCCTCGCCGACCCGCCGACCGAGCTGGGACTCGCGGCAGACAGAGCCGGCGGCGTCGACGAGGTCCAAGGCGTCGTCCGCCCGCATCCAGCGGTTCGGGTCCCGCAGCTCCTCGCTGGCCACGGTGCCTCCGAGGAGCTCGACCATGCTGTCGACGGCCGTGGCCCCGGCGCTGCGCTCCACATAGCGCAGGACCATCCCGAGCAGTACCGGGGACACGTTGCGCTCCGGCGCACGGACGAGAGGCGGGGCCATGTCACTCCATCGGCGCGGGCCGGACCCGCCCGGCCCAATGTTTGCCCAACTCGCTCCGTCCCACGGCGCCAGCGCCCTGGCCGAGCCGGCGCCCGACGACGGGCGCCGTCCGCATCGACGGGCGTCCGTGGCCGCGAACGTGCCCTCGACGGCGAAGCGCCGGACAACTCGCGATCAACTGATGACGCAGGGCTGCGGCCGCCGGTCGCGCTGAGCTGAAGACCTCATGCCCAACCGGTTCGTCACGACGAAGGGATTCAGATGGCCGACCTCGGCTCCAGCAGCAGCGCCTCCCCGTCGGGGCCGGCTCGCGGATGACCGCCGCCACTGCCACCACCACCGCGCGCCCGGGGCAGCTCGTCGCGTCGCGCCCCTCCGACTGATCGTCGGTGTCGCCGTCGTCGTGCTGATGGTCGTCCACCACCGGACCGGTCGCGCTCGTCGGCCTCGCCTTCGTCCGGACCTCCGCGCTCCTGCGCGGTGAGCGACGCGGTCGACAACTCGCCTGGGCGAGCCGGCGCCACTACGAGCGCCTGGTGGCCAACAGCTCCGACGCGGTCATCGTGATCGACCCGTCCGGACGGATCATGAACGACGCCCCGCAGCTCACGGCGCTCATCGGGATGGAGGGTGCGCCCACATGGGGATCGACTGCCTCCACATGGTCGTGCCCGAGGACCAGGAGTCGGTGCGGGCCGCCCTCGCGTTCGCAGCGAGCACGCCCGGCGCGATCTTCGACATCGAGGTGGGCGTCGTGCACGGTGGCAGCGGTGTCCGCCTCACGCTGAGCGCCCGGGTCGTGAACCTCATCGACGACGAGGACGTCGGCGGCATCCTCGTCAACCTCCACGACATCACGGCCCGCAAGCAGGCCGAGACGGAGCTCTCGCACCAGGCCTTCCACGACTCCTTGACCGGGCTGGCCAACCGCGCGCTCTTCCGTCGCCGCCCGCATCCTCGAGTCGCTGACGACGCCGTTCGAGATCGCCGGTCAGCGCATCGTCGTGTCCGCCAGCGTCGGGATCGCCGCCGGCGACGAGGAGGCGACGGCCGCGACGCTGCTCCGCAACGCCGACATCGCGATGTACCAGGCCAAGACCGGTGGGCGGGCCCACTGGCTCGCGTACGAGCCGCACATGCGAGCGGCCGCCGTCGAGCGCCTGCTCGTGCAGCTGGGCACCACCCTCCACCCGTCCTGAGGCGGTTGGAACCGACAACGTCAGCGAAGGCGTGGTCGTGCGTGCGTGCATCCGTCGGCCGGCCGGCTTCGCGCAGGGTTGACACGTCCGAGGCTCCGGGTTCCCGCAGGTCAACGCTTCGACAACAGAAGCCCGAGAGGTCGCCCGCCGCCCTCCTGCGCCGATAGACGGGGAGGTGTGCGTTTCGCACGCTTCGAACCCCTGGAGGACCCCCGTGACGAAGTCCGCGACCATGACGGCGCCCACGTGGCGCTCGACGATCGAGTGCAGCCGGCACGAGCGCCGGCTCAGGGAGATCCAGGGCAAGCGGCGCGACCTCATGGCCGACCCGCCGTCAGACGCCGGTTCGTTCCGGATCCGCTACGACGCGCTGGTGAAGCTCGAAGGGCTTTTGGCCGAGAAGGTCGCCGACGAGCTCGAGCGCGTCCCCTCGTCCTGAGCAAGGTCGTGAGCCAAGAGGCCTGAGCGCCGCCCGCGCCTGAGCCGTCCGCCGCTGACCGCGACGTCACCTCCGGACCCAGGATCGCGGCAATCCGTCCAGGCAACACGTGCTTGCGCCGCACTTCGCGCGACCTTTCCAGCGCGCTGCTTCCGCAGTGAAGCGCTCGCGGGTCCGCCACCGACCGGGGCGCCGTCACCGTGTCGTCGGGCACCACCTGCTTCGTCGACGCCGTCCAGCAGGGGCAGGTGCCGCCAGGCCCCACCCGCCCGTGCCAGCCCGTAGCCTCGGCCGGGTGACGGAGGACGGGCCGATCCCGGCTGGCCCCTTCGCCGACTGGCTGGCCGGCATCGAGCAGGCCCTCGACGGCGGCACCGGGTCCGACGTGCCCTGCGGCCCGTGCACCGCTTGCTGCTCCTCGTCGCAGTTCGTCCACATCGCGCCGGACGAGACCGATGCGCTGGCCCACATCCCGGCGGCGCTGCTCTTCCCGGCGCCGATGTTGCCGCGCGGCCACGTCGTGCTCGGCTACGACGAGCACGGTTGCTGCCCGATGCTGGCCGACGGGGCCTGCTCGATCTACGAGCACCGCCCCCGGACGTGCCGCACGTACGACTGCCGGATCTTCACCGCGGCCGGCGTCGAGGTCGATGGCGCCGAGCAGCCCGGCGTCGCCCGCCGCGTGCGCCGGTGGCGCTTCGACCACCCCGGGCCGGCCGACCAGGCCGCCCACGACGCCGTCCGTTCCGCCGCCCGGTTCGCGCTGGAGCACGCCGACGAGCTCCCGCCCGACGCCCGGCCGGCGAACCCCGTGCAGCGCGCCGTGCTCGCCATCCGCATCCACCGCGCCTTCTCGGAACCGGGTGGGGGACCCGACCCGGAGGCGGTGCGGGTGGAGTTGGTCCGCCGGTGGCGCTGAGCCAGCCGCGAGCCGTCGTTCAGCGGGGCGGCGGGGTCCGGTCGATGGCGGCCTCGAACACGGCGGCGACGTCGCTCCCGTAGGCGACGGCGGCGTCGGGGCCGACCTGGACCACCGACATCAGCAGCGACAGCATGATCGACACCACGCCGCTGCCGATCGGCACCGGGTCGATGTCGGAGCGGACGGTGCCGGCGAGCTGCTCGGCGGCGATGCGCTCGGCGCAGGCCTTGCGGAGCTCGGTCAGCGCCGGGATCTCGAGCACCCGGTCGGTGACGTCGGGCTCGAGGCCGGCCAGCACCCGCCGGGCGAGGGGGTGGCCCTCGACGGCACCGAGGAGCGAGAAGATCAGGAGCTGGCGCCAGTCCGGGGCGCCGGCGCCGGGCTCGCCGACGACGGTGGTGACCCCCTCCTCGATGATGGCGGCGGCGTCCTCGTCGAGGGCGGCGAGGAACAGCGCCTCCTTGTTCGGGAAGTAGGTGTACGCCACGGTGCCGCCGACGCCGGCGTCACGGGCGATGTCGGCGACCGAGGTGCTGCGGTAGCCGTCGCGGCCGAAGCGGACCGTGGCGGCGTCGAGGATCGCCTGCCGCGTCTGCGCACCTTTCGCCACGTGTGACAGAGTACCAGAACTGAGGGATTGAGTAAATCACTCAGATCATGTTACCGTGGGTCACATGACCGCGCTCGCCCCCCGCAAGGTCCCGACCCGGCGCATCTCCTTCGAGGCGTCGCTGCAGGACCTGCCGAAGCACTTCGCCGCCGACGGCGACCTGATCACCAGCCACCTCACCGCCTCGCTGTCGTCGGTCTTCCCCGACGGCGAGGACTTCTTCGTGCGCTCGGTGCGCCACTTCCGCGACCAGATCACCGACCCCGAGCTGAAGCGCCAGGTCGCCGGGTTCATCGGCCAGGAGGCGATGCACGGCCGGGAGCACCGGGCCTTCAACGACCGGCTCGACGAGCTCGGCTACCCCACGAAGCGCTACGAGCGCATCACGAAGTGGGGCCTCGAGCTGCGCGAGCGGGTGGCGCCCGCGAAGTCGAACCTGGCCGCCACAGCGGCGCTCGAACACTTCACCGCCACGCTGGCCGAGCTCTTGCTCACCAGCGAGGAGACCCGAGACCTGTTCGGGCACCCGGAGGTGCGGAACCTCTTCGTGTGGCACGCCCTCGAGGAGTCCGAGCACAAAGCGGTCGCCTTCGACGTCTACAAGGCCGTCGGCGGCAGCGAGCGCATGCGGGTGTTCACGATGAACGCGCTCCGCTACGGGTTCGTCGCCACCATGGTCGTGCAGGTCGTCTTCTCGCTGCTCGCCGACCGGGCCACCTACCGGCGGGGCAACCTGCGCCGCAGCTGGCGCAACTTCCGGCGCTCGCCCATCGTGCGCCGGGAGCTCTGGGAGCAGCTGCGCGACTACAACCGCCCCGACTTCCACCCTGACGATCGCGACACCACCGAGCTCGTCGAGCAGTGGCGGGCCGAGCTCTTCGGCGACCAGGGCACGTTGAACGCCAAGCTCGTCACCGCGGCGGCCTGAGGGGAGATGACGACCGTGGAGCACCTCGACGTCCTCATCGTCGGCGCCGGCCTGTCGGGGATCGGTGCCGGCCACTACGTGCAGACCGAGTGCCCGTGGGCCTCGTACACCATCTTCGAGGCCCGCGGCGCGATCGGCGGCACGTGGGACCTGTTCCGCTACCCGGGCGTGCGCTCGGACTCCGACATGCACACGCTGGGCTACACGTTCCGGCCGTGGGCCGGCGAGAAGTCGATCGCCGACGGGGAGTCGATCCTCCAGTACATCAAAGACACCGCAGCCGAGTCCGGGATCGACGAGAACATCCGGTTCCACCACCGCATCGTGGCGGCCGACTGGTCGACCGCCGACGCTCGTTGGAACGTCACCGCCGAGCGCACCGACACGGGCGAGACCATCGAGCTCACGTGCGGCTTCCTGTTCTCGTGCAGCGGCTACTACCGCTACGACCACGGCTACCTCCCGGAGTTCGCCGGGATCGACGACTACGTCGGCACGCTCGTGCAGCCGCAGTTCTGGCCCGACGATCTCGACTACGAGGGCAAGCGGGTGGTCGTGATCGGGAGCGGCGCCACCGCCGTCACGCTCATCCCCTCGATGGCGGCCACCGCCGAGCACGTCACCATGCTCCAGCGTTCGCCGACGTACATCGTCACGGTGCCGGCCCGGCAGCCGATCGCCCGGATCCTGCGGAAGGTGCTGCCGGAGCGGCTCGCCGGCACCGCGATCCGCTGGGCGATGGCCCTCGGCACCCAGTTCACCTACGTCGCCAGCAAGAAGCGGCCCGGCCTCGTGAAGCGGATCCTGTGCAAGGGCGTCCAGCTCCAGCTGCCCAAGGGCTATGACGTCGAAACCCACTTCACGCCCCGCTACGACCCGTGGGACCAGCGCCTCTGCGCGGTTCCCGACGGCGACCTGTTCAAGGCGATCAGCGCCGGCCGGGCATCGGTCGTCACGGATCACATCGACACGTTCACCGAGAAGGGGATCCGGCTGCAGTCGGGCAGCGAGCTCGAGGCCGACATCGTCGTCGCCGCCACTGGGCTCGACCTCCTCTTCATCGGTGGCATCCGGCTGTCGGTCGACGGCGAGGAGGTCGACCTCCCGAGCAAGCTCACCTACAAGGGGATGATGCTCGAGGGCGTCCCGAACCTGGCCCTGGCCGTCGGCTACACGAACGCGTCGTGGACGCTGAAGTGCGACCTCACCTGCGGCTACGTGTGCCGGCTGCTGAACCGCATGCACGAGACCGGCCGGCGCCAGTGCACCGCCCAGAACGAGGACGCCCGTGTCACGGCCGAGCCGCTCCTCGGCCTCTCGTCGGGCTACGTGCAACGCTCCGCCGACCGCTTCCCGAAGCAAGGGTCCCGGCAGCCCTGGATGGCGCACCAGAGCTACCTGCGCGACTACCGCGCCTTGAAGCGCAGCGGCATCGACGACGAAGCGATGGCGTTCTCCAACCCGGCGCCCGTCGCCGCCCTCGTCGGGGAGCCAGTGGCGTGAAGAGCTTCGACGGGCGGGTCGCCGCCATCACCGGAGCGGGCTCGGGCATCGGCCGCGCCCTCGCCGTCGACCTCGCCGGTCGCGGTGCCCACCTCGCCCTGTCCGACATCGACGAGGTCGGCCTCGCCGGCACCGTGGCGCTGTGCGAGGGACGCGGGGTCAAGGTGACCTCGCAGCGGGTCGACGTCGCCGACCGTGCCGCGGTGCACGGCTGGGCCGACCAGGTCGTCGACGACCACGGCAAGGTCAACCTCGTCTTCAACAACGCCGGCGTCGGAGTGGCGGCCAAGATCCAGTCGATGTCCTACGACGACCTCCACTGGTTGATGGGCATCAACTTCTGGGGCGTGGTCCACGGGACCAAGGCCTTCCTGCCCCACCTCCAGGCCGCCGGCGAGGGCCACATCGTGAACCTCTCGAGCGTGTTCGGGCTCATCAGCATCCCCTCGCAGTCGGCCTACAACGCGGCGAAGTTCGCGGTGCGGGGCTTCACCGACAGCCTGCGCATGGAGCTCGAGATCGCCGACTGCGGGGTGTCGTCCACCACGGTCCACCCCGGCGGCATCCGCACGAACATCGCCCGCACGGCGCGCATGGACGAGGACTCCCTCGTCCTCGCCGGCGGTGCGGAGAAGGCGCACAAGGACTTCGACCGGCTCGCCCGGACGACGCCGGAGAAGGCGGCCCTCCAGATCCTGGCCGCCGTGGAGCGCGACCGCCGCCGCGCCCTCATCGGACCGGACGCCACGTTCATCGACCTCGTCTCCCGGCTGCCGGCCGGGCTCTACCAGCGGGTGCTCGTGCGGGGCGCCAGGGCGGCCGAGCGCAGGGCCCGCCGCGCCCGCTGACGGCGGCTCACCCGTCGTCGACGACGGCGGCGGCGAACTGCGAGTTGTAGAGGCGGAAGTAGGCGCCGTCGTGGGCCAGCAGCTCGGCGTGCGAGCCCTTCTCGACGATGCGGCCGTCCTCCATCACGAGGATGACGTCGGCGCCGCGGATCGTCGAGAGCCGGTGGGCGATGACGAAGCTCGTGCGGTTGGCGCGCAGGCGGTTCATCGCCACCTGCACCTGCACCTCGGTGCGGGTGTCGACCGAGCTCGTGGCCTCGTCGAGGATGAGGATGGCGCGGTCGGCGAGGAAGGCTCGGGCGATCGTGAGGAGCTGCTTCTGCCCGGCGCTGATGTTGTCGCCCTCCTCGTTGATGAGGGTGTCGTAGCCGTCGGGGAGGGAGTGCACGAAGCGGTCGACGTAGGTGGCCCGGGCCGCCTCGAGCACCTGCTCGCGCGTGGCGTCGGGGTTGCCGTAGGCGATGTTGTCGTGGATGGTGCCGCCGAAGAGCCAGGTGTCCTGCAGGACCATGCCGATGTTCGATCGCAGCTCGGCTCGGCTGATCGTGGCGATGTCGCGGCCGTCGAGGGTGATGCAGCCACCTTCGAGCTCGTAGAACCGCATGATGAGGTTCACCAGCGTGGTCTTGCCGGCCCCGGTCGGGCCCACGATGGCGACGGTCTGGCCCGGCTCGGCCACGAGGGAGAGCGACTCGATGAGGGGCCGGTCGGGGTCGTAGGAGAACGTCACCTCGCGGAACTCGACCCGGCCATGGACCGCGGCGCCGGCGTCGGGCGCCGGGTCGGCGCTCTGCTCCTCGGCGTCGAGGAGCTCGAGGACCCGCTCGAGGGAGGCGATGCCGGACTGGAAGACGTTCATCATCGACGCCAGCTGGGTGAGCGGCATCGAGAACTGGCGTGAGTACTGGATGAACGCCTGCACGTCGCCGACGCTGATGGCGCCGCTGGCGACGCGCAGCCCGCCGAACACGGCCACGAGCACGTACTGCACGTTGCCGAGGAACATCGTCGCCGGCTGCATGAGGCTCGACATGAACTGGGCGCCGAACGACGCCTCGTACAGCTCGTCGTTCGTGGCCCGGAACCGCTCCTCCACCTCGTGCTGGCGGCCGAACGCCTTCACGATGGCGTGCCCGGTGAACGTCTCCTCGATCTGCGAGTTCAGCGCGCCCGTGTTGCGCCACTGGGCGATGTAGCGGGGCCGGGCCCGCCGCCCGATGAAGCGCATCGACCAGATCGACACCGGGATGGTGGTGAAGGCGATCAGGGCCAGCAGGGGCGAGATGGCGAGCATCATGACGGCCACCCCGAGCAGCAGCAGGACCGACGTGAGCATCTGGCTGAGTGTCTGCTGCAGGCTCTGGGCGACGTTGTCGAGGTCGTTCGAGACCCGGCTCAGGAGGTCGCCCCGCGCCTGCTGATCGACGTAGCGCAGCGGCAGCGCGTGGAGCTTCGCTTCGGCTGCGGCGCGCAGGCGGAACATCAGCCGCTGCACGACGCCGGCGATGACGTACGCCGTCACCAACCCGAGCACGGCGGCGCCGACGAACAGCGCGGCGGCCTCGAAGAGGACTCGGTGGAGTTCACCGAAGTCGATGCCGGCGTCGGTGACCAAGCCCTGGATGATCACGTCGGTGGCCCGGCCCAGCACCCGCGGCCCGAGGACGTTGAGCACGGTGCTGACCAGCGCGATGACGGCGATGGCGACCAGCAGCGGCCGCTCCGGCGCCAGCAGCTGCCAGAGCCGGCGGACCGCGTTCGAGAAGTCCTTGGACTTCTCGGTCGGGACGCCGACCGCCATCCGACCCATCGGCCGCCGCTCGGTGGCGGCCACCGACCGAATCTCGTCGTCGTCGTCGAGTTCGTCGTCGCGCTCGTCGTCGCGGGTGCCGTCGATGGCGGTCACGCCGCCGCCCCCTCGCCGATCTGGGACTCCACGATCTCGGCGTACGTGCCGTTGGTGGCCAGGAGCTCCTCGTGGGTGCCCTTCCCGACGAGCTCGCCGTCCTCGAGCACGAGGATCTCGTCGGCGGTCGAGATCGTCGACACCCGCTGGGCGACGATGACGACGGCGGCGTCGCCCGTGTGCGGGCGCAACGCCGCCCGGAGGCGGGCGTCGGTGGCGAGGTCGAGGGCCGAGAAGGAGTCGTCGAACAGGTAGATCTCGGGCCGGCGGATGAGCGCTCGGGCGATGGACAGGCGCTGGCGCTGCCCGCCGGAGACGTTCGTGCCACCCTGCTCGATGACGGCTTCCAGGTCGCCGGGCATGGCCCGCACGAAGTCGGCGGCCTGGGCGACCTCGAGCGCTTCCCACATCTCGGCGTCGGTGGCGTCGGGCTTGCCGTAGCGGAGGTTGCTGGCCACGGTGCCGGAGAACAGGTAGGGCTTCTGGGGCACCAGGCCGATGCGCTCCCAGAGGAGCTCGGGCTGGAGCTCGCGCACGTCGACGCCGTCGACGAGGACCTCGCCCGAGGTGGCGTCGAACAGGCGGGGCACGAGGTTGACGAGCGTCGTCTTGCCCGCGCCGGTGGAGCCGATGATGGCCGTGGTCTGCCCGGCCCGGGTCGTGAACGAGATGTCACAGAGCACGGGCTGCGCCGCGCCCGGGTAGTGGAAGCCGACCCCGCGCAGCTCGAGCTGGCCGTGGAGCGCCACCTCGGTCACCGGATCGGCGGGCCGCTCGACGGACGACTCGGTGTCGAGCACCTCCTGGATGCGCACCGCAGAGACCGAGGCCCGGGGGATCATCGAGAACATGAACGTGGCCATCACGACGGACCACAGGATCTGGACGAGGTAGCTGAGGTAGGCGACGAGCGAGCCGACGTTGATGTCGCCGGCCGCGATGCGGTCGCCGCCGATCCAGAGCACGGCGACGCTCGACACGTTGATGAGCAGGTTGACGAGCGGGAACATCGACGACATCAGCCGGCCGGCCTTGAGCGACGTCTCCGTCAGATCGGCGTTGGCCGCGGTGAAGCGCCCCGTCTCCTGCGGCTCTCGGACGAAGGCCCGCACGACCCGGATGCCGGTGATCTGCTCGCGCAGCACCCGGTTGATCTGGTCGATGCGCTCCTGCATCACCTGGAAGGCGGGAACCATGCGGGCGACGAGCGTGCCGAGGATGATGGCGGCGGCCGGCATCGACACGAGCAGGATCATCGAGAGGCCCACGTCCTGGCGCAGGGCCATGACCACGCCGACCACCATCGTGATCGGCGCGCCGATGGCCATGGTGCAGGTCATGACGACGAGCATCTGGACCTGCTGCACGTCATTGGTGATGCGGGTGATCAGCGACGGCGCCCCGAACGCCCCGACCTCGCGGGCCGAGTAGTCGGTGACCTGGTGGAACAGGTTGGCGCGGATGTCGCGGCCGAAGCCCATGGCCACGCGGGCGCCGTAGAACACGGCCGCGGCCGCGAACACGCCTTGGACGAACGTGAACCCGAGCATGAGCGCACCGACCGACCGGATGTAGCCGACGTCGCCGGCCAGCACGCCGCGGTCGATGATCCGGGCGTTCAGCGTGGGCAGGAGCAGCGCCGCGACCGTCTGGACCGCCTGCAGCGCCACGACGAGCCACAGCAGCTTGCGGTACCGCCCGAGGTGCGAGCGGAGGAGGCGTATCAGCACGTGGGTCCGGCGCAGGCTCGCGGCACGGGCCGACCGTATCGGAGCGCCCGGCCGACCCGAGCGGCGGCGCCGTGGTCGAATGGCCCGATGAGGATCGGCGTGACGTTCCCGCAGACTGAGCTGGGCGGCGACGTGGGCGCCGTGCGGGCCTACGGCGAGGGCATCGCCGCCCTGGGCTTCACCCACGTGCTCGCCTACGACCACGTGCTCGGCGCCGACCCCGCCGCGCACGCCCCGTGGGCCGGCCCCTACGACGTGACCACCACGTTCCACGAACCGTTCGTCATGTTCGGGTTCCTGGCCGCGGTCGCCGACGTCGAGCTGGTCACCGGCGTCATCGTCCTCCCGCAGCGCCAGACGGCCCTCGTGGCCAAGCAGGCCGCCGAGGTCGACCTGCTGACCGGCGGCCGGTTCCGCCTGGGCGTGGGGGTGGGCTGGAACCACGTCGAGTACACGGCCCTCGGTCAGCCGTTCTCGGAGCGGGGGCGCCGGATCGGCGAGCAGATCGGGCTGCTGCGGCGGCTGTGGACCGAGCAGTCCGTCACCCACGAGGGCACGTTCGACCGGATCGAGGCGGCGGGCCTGGCGCCGCTGCCGATGCAGCGCCCGATCCCGATCTGGATCGGCGGGTCGTCCGAGCCGGTGTACCGGCGCATCGGCCGGCTGGCCGACGGCTGGTTCCCCCAGGTCCGGCCGGGCGCCGACCTCGACCGGGCCCTCGCCGTGATCGCCGGCGCGGCCGAGGCCGCGGGCCGGGACCCGGCCGCCATCGGCATGGAGGGCGGCGTCCGCTGGGATGGCGACGACGCCGAACGGCTGGCGCGCCAGGTCGAGCGGTGGCGCGCTGCAGGGGCCACCCACCTCTCGGTCGACACCATGCGCACCGGCCGGCAGGGCGTCGACGGCCACCTGGCGGCGCTCGCCGAGGTGGCGGCGCTCGTCGGCATCCATCCCTGAGGGGATGCCGGCCGCGAGTTCGAGGACGACCGCTCGGCGCCGATCACCCGGCATGGCGCGGACCTGCTCCGCGAGCTCCACCTCTCGGAGAGAGGACGACAACGCTCGCCGGATCGGAGCGAAGCGAGTGACGGCGAAGAGCTCAGCTCAGGAGTCGAGCACGTAGCGCGGGCCCGGGCCTCGCTCGGCCACGAGGTCGTCGGGGTTGAGGAGCCGGCAGTGGCGCAACGAAAGGCACCCGCAGCCGATGCAGCCGTCGAGAC
>JACDCH010000037.1 GCA_013694495.1 Acidimicrobiia bacterium
GGCGCGCAGTCTGCTGCGCGCCGTCGGGCTCCGTCCGGCCGGTGCCGGGTAGCGGCCGCCGATGCCTCCTCCCGACGCCACGGTCGTGCTCACCACCGGCGCCAACTCAGGCATCGGCCTCGCCACCGCCATCGCCGCCGCCCGGGCGGGGTTCCGCAGCGTCGGCTCGGTCCGCTCGAAGGCCAAGGCCGCGCTCCTGTACCACGCCAGCAAGCACGCCCTCGAGGCGACGTCCGACGCGCTGCGCATGGAGGTGGCGGGGGCGGGCATCAAGGTCGTGCTGGTGGAGCCGGGCGCGTTTCGGACCGCCATCTGGGACGAGATGGAGCGCGACGTCGAGGGCCACCAGGGCTCGCCCTACGAGAGCGCCTACCGCCGCTCGTTGCAGGCCGCCCGCCTGGGCCAGCCGCTCATGGGCCAGCCCGAGGGCGCGGCCCGGGTCATCGTCGGCGCCCTGAAGGCCCGCAGCCCGCGGGCCCGTTACCTGGTCGGCTACGACGCCAAGGCGCTGGCCCTGGTGCAGCGGGTCGCGCCGACCGCCATCAAGGACCGGGTGATGCGCCTCACCCTCGGCCTGTAGCCCTGCTCGGTGGCGGCGGCGGTCACGCCAGCGCCCGCACGCGGGCGCGGTCGGCCCGCACGTACTCGAGCAGCTCACGGGCGAAGGGGTTGGCCACCTCGATGCGGCTGAAGTCGACCTCGAGCGGCACGCACTGCAGGAGCAGCGCGTCGCCGTCCTGGGCGAAGCTCGGTCCGACGCCCGAGAGGAAGTAGCCGACCTCCTCGATCTCGTCGAGCAGCAGCGGGGTGGACGGGTCGGCCAGCGGCAGCTCGAGGTACACGACCTCGGCACCCGTGACCGCGAAGAGGTCGCGCGTCGAGCGGCGGACCTCGGCGACGGTGTCCTCGCCGACCTGGTGGACCTTGATCGTGCCGGTGTCGAGGCCGCGGTGGTAGCTGACGTCGAGCTGCCCCTCACCGACCGGGTCGCGCAGCTCGTCGTGCCACTCGACGGGGAGCTCGAGGCCGGCGTAGATCCGCTCGATGATCGCCCGGTGCCGGGCGGGGGCGTGCACGAGCGCATTCTCGGGCGGCTGCACGTAGGTGAAGTACACGACCCACGTGGTGCGCTCCGGCGGATCCCCTTCGTGGCCCAGGCCCCTGAACTGCTGGGACGAGGCGCCGCCGGCGAGCATGATCCCGCACACGTCGGAGCCGAACGTCTCGTTGACCCGCTGGCTGAAGACGTGCTTCGTCACGGCGACGCTCCACACGCCCGTGAGCCCGAGGGTGCGGGCTTCGTCCTCGATGAAGACCCGCATGCGGCTCATGAGGTCGCGACCCCGGTGCGCCGGCGACACGACCGCCATGCCCCGCTCGGCGACGCGGGTGAGGCCGGGGCGCTCGAGGGCGTAGTGGCCGACCACCTCGCCGTCGGCGCTGACCGCCACCGCCGAGGCGAGCTCGCCGTTGTCGTTCAGGGCGACGATGCGCTCCGGGTAGTAGCAGTCGACGTGGAAGTAGGTGTTGCCGTAGTTGCGGTAGATCACCCGGGACACGCCGAGCGCGTCGTCGGGGTGGAAGCGCCTGATCTCGTACTCCTGCTCGGGCGCCAAGGGCACGCTCTCGTCGTCGTCGACCAGCGCGTCAGCGTCGGGATCGAGCTCGACGGGCGCCGCCGGGCGCCGCTTCACCAGGCGCAGCTCCTTGCCCTCGGGCCCGCGGTTGATCCACTCCGCGCTGTCGACCGCGGCCCGCACCCTGGACAGCCCCTGGCCGGCATCGGCCGTGCGGCGCACGGTGGTGGCGCCGGGGTCGAAGGGCAGGCCCTGGTCGCGGACGCCGAGCACGAGGCCGGCGGCGTCGACGTGACCGACGAGGGTGACGGTGCCGTGCTCGCCCGGCTCGTAGGCGTGCTCGATCACGTTGCCGCACGCTTCGGCGGCGGCCTCGACGACCGTCGCTGCGTCGTCGGCGTCGAGCCCGGCGAGGTCGGTGAGCTGCCCGAGGAACGTGCGCGCCATGGGCAGCGCCGCCTCGTCGTTCGGCAGCGTCAGCTCGGCGTGGAACGGGCGCGTCGTCACGGCCGCAGCGTACGACCGGGGCGCGACCGCCGAGGCGGGAACCGCCGGCCGTCAGGGCGCGTCGCGGTGCTCTGCGTCGATCGCGGCGTGGAGCTGGAAGGGCCCCGGCCGGCCGGACCACCTCAGGAGCGCTCGGCGGCCACCATCCGCCCGCCGCGCTGGTGCAGTTCGAGCAACGGGTAGCCGTGGGCGCCGCCGGTCGGCCGGCGCCCGAGCACGCCGAGCTCGGGCGCCGTGCGCCACTCCCGGATCTCGAGCTCCGACGCGTGGCGGGCCAGCAGGAGGGCGTGGGTCAGCCACCCGCCCAGTGTCTTGGGCACGCTGAGGCGCCCCCACAGCGGCCGCTCTGCGGTGCCCAGCAGGAGCCCGACGCTGCGGAACGTGTCGAGCACGTTGTCGATGCCCTTCGCCGCCGCGTCGTCGTCGCCGACGGCGCGCCGCAGCTCGCGCTTCATGCGATCCGGATCGACGGCGCCGTCCCGCTCCACCTGCTTCGAGGCGGCGGCTGCGATGGGGACGACGAAGGGCTCGGTGGCGAGCAGGGCGCCGAAGTGCAGCAGGGCGCGGCCGGGGTCGAGCTCGCGGTTCTCGACGGCCCAGGCGATGAAGCCGGTGGCGCGGGGCGCGGGCGTGACCCAGGTCCGGGCGACGTGCGCGCCGGTGCGACCCTTTGCCTCGGTCTTGCTCACGATCGTCGACAGCCGCTCGGTGAGCGCGGCGCGGTCGCCGCCCTCGGCGGCCACCGCCAGCCCCGCGTCGAGGACGGCCTTCGAGAGCGCACGGTCGAACCCCACCGCCGCATCCTGCCCGATGGGCGACGGCGGAGGGGCGGGGGCCGTACGGTGCGCAGCCCATGGAACCCGGCGCCGTCGATCTCACCGAGCTGATCCGCCCCCTGGCCGGCGCCGACTGGTGGATCGTCGAGGGGTCGGGCGACGTGCCGTCGTTCAAGGTGACCGACGGCCCGGGCGGGGCCCGGGGCGAGGAGTTCGCCGGCGGACCGCCGTCGGTCTGCTTCCCGTGCGGTGCCGCCCTGGGCGCCACGTGGGACGTCGACCTGGTCGCCCGGGTCGGCGCCTCGCTGGCCGAGGAGACGAGGGCGAAGGGCGCCCACATGCTCCTCGCCCCCACCGTCAACCTGCAGCGCTCGCCCCTCGGCGGCCGGCACTTCGAGTGCCTCGCGGAGGACCCGGTCCTCAGCGCCCTGCTGGCCGCCGCCTACGTGCGGGGTCTGCAATCCGGCGGCGTGTCGGCGTGCGTGAAGCACCTCGTGGCCAACGACATCGAGCACGACCGCTTCGAGATCTCCTCCGACGTCGACGAGCGCACGTACCGCGAGGTGTCGCTGCTCCCCTTCGAGCACGCGCTGCGCGGCGCGGGCGCCTGGGCCGCGATGTCGGCCTACAACCGCCTGCGGGGCACCCACTGCAGCGAGAACGCCCCGTTGTTCGCCGTGCTCCGCGACGAGTGGGCGTGGGACGGCGTGGTGGTGTCCGACTGGTTCGGCACCCGCAGCACGGTCCCGGCCGCAGTCGCCGGGCTCGACGTCGAGATGCCCGGGCCGCCGAGCCACTTCGGCGCCGGCCTCGTCGCCGCCATCGAGGCCGGCGACGTGCCGATGGAGGAGATCGTCGCCAAGCGCGACCGCCTCCGCCGCCTCACCGCACGCACCGGCGCCGATCGCACACCGCCGGCCCCCGACGGCGCCGGCGGCTCCGACGACGCCGTGGCCGTGGCT
>JACDCH010000083.1 GCA_013694495.1 Acidimicrobiia bacterium
ACCGAAGCCACCCGTCCGGCCGCGCCCGCCTCGACGGCGTACTCCATCTTCATCGACTCGATCGTCACGACGGTCGTGGCGGCGCCGACGCCGGTGCCGACCGGGGCGTCGACCCGCACGATGGTCCCGGTCAGCGGCGAGCGCACTTCCATCCCCCTGTGTCTAGCTTCGCCGACCGTGGCCTCCCTCGCCGAGCTCGCCCGGATCCACACCGGCCTCGGCGGGGTGCAGATCGCGCACCTGCAACGGTTGGCCGCGACCTGGGGGCTGCTGGCCGACTTCAGCTTCGCCGACCTCCTGCTCTTCGCGCCCGTGCGGGGGAGCGACGGGACCGAGTTCGCCGTGCTCGGGCAGATCCGGCCGACCACCGGCCAGACCGTCTACCGCACCGACCTCGTCGGCAGCGTCGTCACCGCCGAGGACCGACCGGTCGTCGCCCGCTGCTTCAGCGGCGGGACCCTGCTCGAGGGCGAGCTGGCGGTGCCGCCGCTCAAGGAACGGGTGCGGGTGCTCGGCATCCCCGTGCCGTTCCAGGGCACCACGATCGCCGTCGTCACGAAGGAGTCGACCCCGAACTTCGGACGGCAGCCGGGTGAGCTCGAACGCAACTACGTCGAGGTGTTCAACCGCTTCGCCCGGATGATCGCCAACGGGGACTTCCCCTACATGACCGAGAACGCCGACACCGATGCCGTCCCGCGGGTCGGCGACGGCGTGCTGCTCCTCGACGCCCAGGGCCGGGTCGAGTACTCGTCGCCGAACGGGGTGTCGGCGCTGCACCGGGTCGGCGTGCACGCCAACAGCGAGGGGATGCGCCTGGGCGAGATCGGCCTCGACGACGAGCCGATCAACACCGCGCTGAGCACCCCCATACCCGTCACCCGCGAGCTCGAGCGCGGCCCGGAGGTCACCGTCCTGCTCCGCTGCATCCCGTTGCTCGCCGACGGCGTGGTGAGCGGCGCCGTCGTGCTGCTGCGCGACATCTCCGAGCTGCGGCGCAGGGACCGGCTGCTGCTGTCGAAGGACGCCACGATCCGCGAGATCCACCACCGGGTGAAGAACAACCTGCAGACGATCTCGTCGCTGCTGCGCCTCCAGGGCCGGCGCCTCGCGTCGCCCGAGGCCAAGGCGGCCATCGAGGAGTCCGTCCGGCGGGTCCGCTCGATCGCCCTCGTCCACGAGATCCTGTCGAGGGAGGCCGGCGAGGACGTGCCCTTCCTCGCCATCGTCCACGACCTGACCCGCATGGCCGAGGAGGCCTTCGCCGTCCCCGAGCGCCCGATCCGCTGCACCGTGTTCGGTGAGCCGGGCACCGTCCCGGCCGACGTCGCCACCCCGCTGGCCGTCGTGCTGAACGAGCTGCTGCAGAACACCGCAGACCACGCCTTCCCCGAGGGCGAGGGCGGGGGAGAGGTGGTCCTGGGCCTGCGCCGGGAGGGCCCGGACCTGCTGATCGAGGTGGTCGACGACGGGCGGGGGCTGCCGGAGGGGTTCTCCATCGAGGGTTCCGCCGGCCTCGGCCTGTCGATCGTGCGCACGCTCGTCACGTCGGAGCTCGAGGGCACGATCGACATGATCGCCGCCCCCGGGGGCGGGACGATCGTGCGCCTCCGGGTCCCGATCGAGAGCCGCCGGTGACCGGCCCCGGGCGCGGAACGACCCCCGGAGGTGGCCCGCCCGGGGGTCGTCAGCCGGTCAGCGGCGCTCGGTGGCGCGCGGTGGGATCAGGAAGCGTGGCGCTGGCGGGCGAGCCACGCCCGGCGCAGCTTGCGGCGCTCCTCCTCGGACGTGCCGCCCCACACGCCGGAGTCCTGGTTGGTGACCAAGGCGAACTCGAGGCAGGCGGTCTGGGCGTCGCAGGTCTGGCAGACGACCTTGGCCTGGGCGATCTGCTCAATTGCCGGCCCCGTCGTGCCGACCGGGAAGAACAGGTCGGGCGTGGTGTCCCGGCATGCAGCCAGGTCGCGCCAGTCGTCGCCCGCGGCAGTCGTGAACGGCTCGGCGGTGAGGGTAAGGGCCACAAATCCTCCCGGGATAACGGCTCGGTAACTGCTCGTGAACGGCTTCACATGCCTTCCCACCAGAAAGCTGGGGGTTTGGCTGCGGTACGTCCATGCTAGCGATCGGCGCTTGCTCTTGCAAGCAAGATTTTTCGCTCCCGAAACGTGCGGGGAGCCGAACGTGACCCTCGTCGTTGCCCATCGGGGCGCCAGCGCAACCCGGCCGGAGAACACAATTGCCGCGTTCCGGCACGCCGCCGCGCTCGGCGCCGACTGGGTGGAGCTCGACGTGCACCCGACGGCCGACGGCGCGCTGGCCGTCCACCACGACCACGACCTGGCCGACGGGCGGCCGGTGGCCGCCGTCGAGGCGGCCGACCTGCCGGCGGCGGTGCCCTCGTTGGCCGCCGCCCTCGACGCCTGCGCCGGCATGGGCGTGAACGTCGAGGTGAAGTCGGACCAGGAGCACCCTGCACAGCCGCCCTTCCTGGTCGCGGTGGTCGCCGCGTGCCGGGACTGGGGCGGCGAGGTGCTCCTCTCGAGCTTCGACCCCGGCGCCCTCGACGCGCTGCGGCATCTCGCCCCCGACCTCGCCACCGGGCAGCTCACGCTGGCCCCGGACCGCCCGGCGGCCGACACCGTGGCCTGGATCCAGGGGCGCGGCCACCGCGCCTGGCATCCCTGGTGGCCCGTCCTCGACGAGGCCGCCGTCGCCGCGGCCCACGCCACCGGCCTCGTGGTGAACCCGTGGACGGTCGACGAGCCCGACCGCATCGTCGAGCTCGCCGGCTGGGGCGTCGACGGCATCGTCACCAACGACGTCACCACCTGCCGCCGCGCCCTCGGCCTCGAGTAGCGGGCGGGTCGGCCGCAAACCGGAGGGTGCCAGCAGGACGGAACGGTCATGCACACACCCATCGGTTGCTCGGCCGCCCGTCGAGCGTGCGCTCGTCCGTCGTGCGTGCGCGGAACCACACCACAGATGGACAAGCGCACGCAGAACGGGTTGGCGCACGCGGGTCGAGGCACGGGAGATGGTCGGTCGACCAGCGCCGCCTCGTCGCGCCTTTGACCTTGACCTTCTGCGACGGGGAGTAGCGCTACTCAGGCGGGATCGGGCGGCCGGTGGGATGCTCACGGCGTGAGCGACCTGGGCCCGCCGCCGCCGCCGCCGACGTCTGGCTACGACCAGGGTGCGTGGGCGCCGGCGCCGGGTCAGTACGCACCGCCCCCGCCGCCTCCGGCTGCCGGCGCCGGCCAGTTCGTGCCGCCGCCGCCCCCGCCGCCGGGGTGGACGCCGCAGAGCATCGGCTACCAGACCGTCCGCGACAGGCGTTCGCCAGCCCGGACGGTGGTGCGCGCCATCGGGATCCTCGTGCTCGTGGTCGGCATCGCGGCCAGCGTCGCGGTCTTCGTGCTCGGGTTCGTGCAGAGCAGCCGGGAGATCGACGCCTTCGCCCGCGGGCCGCTGCCGGAGGCGAAGCTCGACCTCGAGCCGGGCGCCTTCACGATCTTCCTCGAGGGCGACGGCCTCACCGACGAGGACGGCAACGAGAACTGCATCCGCTGCAGCGAGGCCCAGGCCAGCGACGTGACGGTCACGGGCCCCGACGGGCCGGTGCCCGTCGGCGGCTACGGCGGGACCACGACCTACGACCTCGGTCACGAGGGCGTCGCCATCGGCACGATCACGATCGAGGAGGCGGGCTCCTACGAGGTGCGCGTCGACGCCACCGTCGGCCGCGACGTGGCGATCGGCAATTACGGGATCGCCGAGCTGTTCACGTACGTCGGCATCGGCCTCGGCGGGCTGTTCGCGACCCTCCTCGTCGGGATCGTCCTCATCCGCCTCGGCCGCCGCTCCTAGCCCCCGCTCTCTCGCGCCGGCAGCACGAGCCGGAGCGCCCCCGCCTCGTGGCGGAGGTCGAGCGCGGTCGTCTCGCCCAGGTAGTCGCCGTCGACCTGGTACGGGAAGGGCCGCTCGGACGCGATGTGCACCCGGTCGAGGTCGGTGCGGACGTCGAGGCCACGCTGGCGCCGTATGTCGGTGCCGGCGAGCGCCCCGCCGGCCGCGTGCAGCAGCGGCCACAGGCCGAGGGAGCGGAAGTGGACGCAGGCCAGGCCCCGGTCGAGGGTCGCCTCGGGCACGAGGTCGAGGGGGCGGTTGCCGAGGTAGCTGTACGGGTTCGTGTTCAGGACGATGGTGAAGGCGCCGGGGACGCCGTCGACCTCGAAGCGGCTGCCGGCCCGGTCGTAGTGGCGCATCCAGGTCGTGAAGGCGCTGAACACGAACAGCGGGTGGCTCACCCAGCGCTTGAGCTGCGACCGGCGCTCGACCTGCTCGACGACGGCGGCGTCGAACCCGACCCCGACGTGGAACAGGAAGGCCCGGCCGTTGACGGTGCCGACGCCGACCTTCTCGATCCGCTCGTGGGCGAGGCCGTCGAGCAGGGCGCCCGTGGCCTCGATCGGGTCGTTGGGCAGGCCGATGGTGCGGGCGAACACGTTCGTCGACCCGCCGGGCAGCGCGGCCAGCGCCGTCTCGGTGTGGACCAGGCCGTTCGCCGCCTCGTTGAGGGTGCCGTCGCCGCCCAGCACCACCACCACGTCGACGCCGTCCTTGGCCGCCCCGAGCGCCAGCCGGGTGGCGTGGTTGCGCCGGCTGGTCTCGACGGCGGTGACGTCGTGGTCGGCCGAGAGCGCCTTCTGGATGACGACCTTGCCACGCGCCGTCACCGACGAGGCCGAGGAGTTGACGATCAGGAGGAGGCGCATGGGGACCAGCCGGTGCGGTTTTGGTGCTGCGAAACCGTGGGATGGCAGGATCGCACGTCATGAACATCGCCGTCTGCGTGAAGCAGATCCCCGACCCAGCCGAGCCGGGGACGCTGAACCCCGACAACACGCTGAAGCGCGAGGGGAAGCTGATCCTCGACGAATCCGACTCGTACGGGGTGGAGATGGCCCTCCAGCTCGTCGACAAGGCGGGCGGGGGCGAGGTCACCCTCGTGTCGATGGCGCCCAACGGCGTGCGCGACGGCCTGCGCACCGCCCTCGCCATGGGTGCCGCCAAGGCGGTCCTGGTGAGCGACGACGCCCTCAAGGGCGCCGGCGCCCTCGACACCGCCAAGGTGCTGGCGGCGGCGATCAAGCGCAACGAGTTCGATCTCGTCATCGCCGCCACCGAGTCGAGCGACGGCTACACCGGCACGGTGCCCGAGCAGATCGCCGAGCTGCTCGACCTGCCGTCGGTCACGTTCGCCAAGCACATCGAGGTCGACGGCAGCACGGTCAAGATCCAGCGCCAGACCGAGTCCGGCTACGACGAGGTGTCGTCGCCGCTCCCCGCCGTGGTCTCCGTGACCGCCGGCGTGGTCGAGCCCCGCTACCCCAGCTTCAAGGGGATCATGGCGGCCAAGTCGAAGCCGGTCGACGAGGTCTCCGTCGCCGACCTGGGCATCGACAGCGCCATCGTCGGCTGGGCCGGCGCCGGGCAGGAGATCATTGCCGTCGACCAGGCCGAAGAGCGCCAGGCGGGCGAGATCGTGGAAGACGACGGCGAGGGCTACGCCAAGATCGTGGCCTTCCTCGAGAACCTGAAGGTGATCTGACATGAGCGAGCTTGCGAGCTGGAGTTCACGCTCATTGTCGGCGCGAAGCGCCGAATTGGTTCAGCGGACGAGCCGGAATGAAGGGAAGCGCTAGTGGCCATCTCGAACGTCTGGGTCTTCGCGGAAGCCGTCGACGGCAAGGTGAAGACGATCACCCTCGAGCTGCTGGCCAAGGCCCGCACGCTCGGCGGCGAGGTCACCGCCGTGTTCGGCGGCGACGGGGCCACCGTGGCCGAGGAGCTCGGCGCCCACGGCGCCACCAAGGTCTTCGCCACCGGCGACCTCGGCGACAAGATGCCTGGCGTCGCCATCGCCTCGGCCGTCGCCGGGGCGGGACAGTCGCCCGACCTGTTCCTGCTGGGCACCACCTACGAGGGCCGCGACGTCGCCGCCCGCCTGTCGGTGAAGCTCGACCGGCCGGTGCTCACCAACAACAGCGAGGTCGACGTCGACGGCGACACCGTCATCGCCACCACGCAGATCTTTGGCGGCTCGCAGCTCGTCCGCACGAAGTTCACCGGCCCCGGCCCCCACCTCGTGCTCGTCCGCCCGAAGTCGTTCGCCGCCGAGCCCTCGGGCGGCGGCGCAGCGGCGGTGGAGGAGCTGGCGGTTCCCGACCTCGGCCCCACCGGCGGCGCCACGATCCTCGACCGCCACGTCGAGGAGGCCACCGGCCCGAAGCTCGACGAGGCGGCGATCGTCGTCTCCGGCGGCCGCGGCCTGGGCGAGGCGGCCAAGTACGAGATGGTGGAGCAGCTGGCCAAGCTGCTCAAGGGCGCCCCCGGCGCCAGCCGCGCCATCGTCGACGCGGGCTGGGTGCCGTACGCCTACCAGGTGGGCCAGACCGGCAAGGTCGTGAAGCCGAACGTGTACATCGCCGTCGGCATCTCGGGCGCCACCCAGCACATGGTCGGCATGAAGGGCAGCAAGCACATCATCGCCGTCAACAAGGACCAGGAGGCCCCCATCTTCGGGATCGCCGACCTGGGCATCGTCGGCGACGTCCACAAGGTCCTGCCCAAGCTGATCGAGGCCCTCCAAGCTCGAGGCTGACCCGCCGTAGGCTGCGCCGCCATGCCGAAGCCCGTCCCGAAGCTGTGGTCGAACTGGGCCGGGAACCAGCAGTGCGCCCCGTCTTCGTGGGAGCGGCCGGCGTCCGAGGCCGACCTCGTCGCGCTGGTGAAGGAGTCGGCCGCCCAGGACCGCAGGGTCAAGGTCGTCGGCGCAGGCCACAGCTTCACGGGCATCGCGTGCACCGACGGCGCCCTCGTCGACCTGGCGGACTACGGCCGCGTGCTCGACACCGACCCCGCGACGGGCCGCGTCACCGTGCAGGCCGGCATCTCCCTGCAGCGCCTGTGCGTCGAGCTCGACCGCCACGGCCTCGCCCTCGACAACATGGGCGACATCGCCTACCAGTCGATCGCCGGCGCCACGTCGACGGCGACCCATGGCACCGGCGCGCAGCACGGCGGCCTCGCGACCCGCATCGTCGGGCTCCGCCTCGTGACTGCCGACGGGTCGGTGCTCGAGTGCAACGAGCAGGAGAACGCCGACGTGCTCGACGTCGCCCGGGTGGGCCTCGGCGCCCTCGGCATCCTGTCGACCGTCACGATCGCGGCGGTGCCGGCGTTCCGGCTCCACGCCATCGAGGAGGCGATGCCCGTCGACGACGTGCTGGCCGACTTCGAGGGCTTCATGACCTCCACCGACCACGTCGAGTTCTACTGGGTGCCCCACACGCGGTGGGCGCTCACGAAGCGCAACACGCGCACGCAGGACGGCGCCCGCCCCCGCCGCCGCACGCAGGAGCTGATGGACGACCTGATCGCGCCGAACCTGCTCTTCGGCCTCCTGTGCCGGGTCGGGCGCCGCTTCCCCCGGGCCATCCCGCGGCTGGCCAAGGCGCTGCCGTCGGCGTCGAGCACCGTCGACTACATCGACCGCAGCGACAAGGTGTTCACATCGCCCCGCCACGTGCGGTTCTACGAGATGGAGTACGCCATCCCGGCCGAGGCCGTGCCCGAGGCGCTGAACCGGGTGCGCACGCTCGTCGACCGCATCGGCGTGCCCATCAGCTTCCCGGTGGAGGTGCGGGTGACGGCGCCCGACGACATCCCGCTGTCCACCGCCCACGGGCGCCGCACCGGCTACATCGCCGTGCACGTGTACCAGGGCACCAAGGCCTACGACCAGTACTTCACCGGGGTCGAGGCGATCATGGACAGCTACGGCGGCCGCCCGCACTGGGGCAAGCTCCATTACCAGTCGGCGGCCACGCTCGCCGGGCGCTACCCCCGGTGGGACGAGTTCCAGGCGATGCGCCGGCGCCTCGACCCCGAGGGCCGCTTCGCCAACCCGTACCTCGACCGCGTGCTCGGCCCGTCCGGCTGACGTGCTGCGCG
The DNA here is from genome assembly GCA_013694495.1 of Acidimicrobiia bacterium. Lineage (GTDB taxonomy): Bacteria > Actinomycetota > Acidimicrobiia > Acidimicrobiales > JACDCH01 > JACDCH01. The sequence continues at coordinate 8,017 of JACDCH010000083.1, forward strand.
CGGCCGAGGACCACCCCCTCCGCGCCCGCGTGCGCGGCTTCCTCGCCGAGCACCCGAAGCCGTCCGGACGCGAGCTGGCCGACGCCGGCTTCGTCGCCCCGCACTGGCCGGCGCCGTGG
>JACDCH010000087.1 GCA_013694495.1 Acidimicrobiia bacterium
GTGGGGTCGACCCCATGTTCACCAGGGCGATGCCCGGGCCGCTGCTGCCGTTGGTGAGCACCGCGGCGACGCCGACGATGGCCCAGTCCTGGGCCCGGCGGTTGAACTTCTGGAACGACCACCCCGCCGCGCCCGTGGCCGGGAAGCGGAGCTCGGTGAGGACCTCGTTGGGGGCGAGGGCGGTCTCGAGGAAGCCGGTGAAGAACTCGTCGGCGGGGATCGTGCGCTCGCCGCCGGGTCCCGCCACCACGACCGTGCCCCGCAGGGCCAGCAGCGCGGCGGGGAGGTCCGACGCCGGGTCGCCGTGGGCGATGGAGCCGCCGATCGTGCCGCGGTGGCGGACCTGCGGATCGCCGACCTGCGACGCCACCCGGGCCAGCAGCGGGAGCTGCTGCTTGACCCGGTCGCTCAGCTCGACGTCGGCGTGGCGGGTGAGGGCGCCGATGCGGACCTCGCTGCCCTCCTCGCGGATGTACGACAGGTCGCGCAGCCGGCCGATGTCGACCAGCACCGCCGGCGTCGCCAGCCGCAGCTTCATCAGCGGCAGCAGGGAGTGGCCGCCGGCGAGGAGCTTGGCGTCGTCGCCGTGGCGGTCGAGGGCGGCGATGGCGTCGCCCAGCGACTCCGGTCGCTCGTAGTCGAACGTGGCAGGGATCACGAGCGGTCCTCCTGAGCGTGGGCGGCGCCCCGAGGGGACCGATCGGGATCGAAGACGACACAGATCACGAGCGGTCCTCCTGAGCGTGGGCGGCGCCCCCGGGGGACCGATCGGGATCGAAGACGACACAGATCATGAGCGGGCCTCCTGGAGCAGCGACCACACCCGGTTGGGGGTGGCGGGCATCTTGACGTCCGTGATGCCGTACGGGCTGAGCGCATCGACGATGGCGTTGATGACGCAGGGCGCCGAGCCGATGGTGCCGGCCTCGCCGATGCCCTTCACGCCGAGCGGGTTCGTCGGGCTCGGCGTGACCGTGAACCCGAGCTCGAAGCTGGGCACCTCGGCCGCGGTCGGGATGATGTAGTCGAGCATCGTCGGGTTGCGGAGGTTGCCGTCCTCGTCGTAGCTCGCCTCCTCCCACAGGGCCTGGGCCACGCCCTGCACGATCCCGCCGTGGATCTGGCCCTCGACGATCATCGGGTTGATCTGCACACCGCAGTCGTCGACCGCGATGTAGCGCAGGAGGTGGACCGAGCCGGTCTCGGTGTCGACCTCGACCACCGAGATGTGGGTGCCGAAGGGGAACGTGAAGTTCGGCGGGTCGTAGGTGACCTGGGCCGTGAGGTTCGGCTCGACCCCGTCGGGCAGGTCGTGGGCGGTGAAGGCGGCGAAGGCGACGGCCTGGATGGCCATGGCCTTCGTCGGCGTGCCCCGCACCCGGAACTCGCCGCCGACGAACTCGAGGTCCTCCTCGGCCGCCTCCATCTGGTGGGCGGCGATCGAGCGGGCCTTGTCGAGCACCTGCACCGCGGCGAGCTCGATGGCCACGCCCCCGACGGCGAGCGAGCGGCTGCCGTAGGTATCGAGGCCGAGGGGGCTGATGGCCGTGTCGGAGTGGAGCACCTCGACGTCGTCGGGGCTCACGCCGAGCCGGTCGGCCACGATCATCGACCACGAGGTCTCGTGGCCCTGCCCGTGGGGCGTGGCACCGGTGACGACCTCCACCTTGCCCGTCGGCAGCAGGCGCACGGTGGCGGACTCCCAGCCGCCGGCGCCGTAGTTGAGCGAGGCGAGCACCCGGCTGGGGGCCAGCCCGCACATCTCCACGTAGGTGACCAGCCCGATGCCGAGCTGCGTCGGGTCGCCCGCGTCCCGACGCCGCTTCTGCTCGTTGCGCAGGTCCTCGTAGCCGGCGAGCTCGAGCGCGGCGTCGAGGTTGACCTCGTAGTCGCCCGAGTCGAACACGAGCCCGGCCGGCGAGTCGTAGGGGAACTGGTCGGCCTTGATGTAGTTGCGGCGGCGGATCTCGTCGGGCCCGATGCCGATCTGGGCGGCCAGCGTGTCCATCGCCCGCTCGATGGCGTAGGTGGCCTCGGGCCGGCCGGCGCCGCGGTAGGCGTCGGTGGGCGTGAGGTTCGTGAACACCGACGTGCACGAGAAGTCGTAGTTCGGGATGTCGTAGACGCCGTGGTAGAGGAAGGCGCCGAGCAGCGGGATGCCGGGCGTCACGAGCTGGAGGTAGGCGCCCATGTCGGCCAGGAGCCGCACCCGCACCGCGCTGACCTTGCCGTCGGCGTCGGCGGCCAGCTCGATGTCCTGGATCTGGCCGCGCCCTTGGATGGTGGCGAAGGCGTTCTCGGTGCGGGTCTCGGTCCAGCGGGCGGGCACACCCATGCGCCGGGCCACCGCGAGGGTGATCAGCTCCTCGGCGTACACGTCGAGCTTGGAGCCGAAGCCGCCGCCGACGCTCGGCGCGATCACCCGGATCTTGTGCTCCGGGATGCCCATCGTCACCGCCAGCATCACCTTCAGGATGTGGGGGATCTGGGTGGCCGAGTAGAAGGTGACCTCGCCGCCGTGGGGCGACGGCACGACAGCCACGCCCCGGGGCTCCATTGCGTCGGGGATGAGGCGTTGCTGCACGTAGCGCGCCTTGACCGTGTGCGCCGCCGCGGCGAAGGCCCGCTCGACGGCCTCCGGGTCGGGGCACAACGGCCACGTGTAGCTGGCGTTGGTGCCGAGCTCCTCGTGGATCACGACCCGGTCGCTCAGCGCGTCCTCGAGGTCGACCACGACCGGCAGCGGCTCGTAGTCGACCACGACCGCGTCGGCCGCGTCGGCCGCCTGGTAGCGGGACTCGGCCACGACGACGGCCACGATGTCGCCGACGTAGTTGGCCTTGTCGGCCGCCAGCGGGTGGTGGGCCGGGCTCTTCATGTCGGCGGTGACGGGCCACGCGCACGGCATCGGGGCAGCCCAGTCGTCGGCGAGGTCGGCCGCGGTGAGCACGGCCCGCACGCCGGGCAGCGCCTCCGCGGCTGACGCGTCGATGCCCTTGATGCGGGCGTGGGCGTGGGGGCTGCGCACCATCGACAGCCACAGCGCGCCGGGGATGACGAGGTCGTCGACGAAGCGGCTCTCGCCGGTGAGCAGGCTGGGGTCCTCCTTGCGCCGCATCCGGGTGCCGACGACGTTGCCGACGGGCGGCGCTTCTACGGCGGTCATCGGTCCACCCCCGCACGAACGAAGTCGCTCCGATGACCGGTCGACCGAGCGAGCGCCTGGTCGTGCACCGGGGAGCCGATGACGAGCTC
>JACDCH010000591.1 GCA_013694495.1 Acidimicrobiia bacterium
GAGGGTCCTTGCGCGTTCGGCCGGACCCTCGCCCGTCACACCGCTCCCACGCCAACCCGCCCCACGTCCTCGCCCAGCACGACGCCACGCGCCCCGCGCGTCCTCACCCAGTCAGGCGCTCAACACCTGGAACCCTCCTCGGCGGGCCCGCGTTCGACGGTTCTCGTGGTCCGAGCCCCCTCGTCCGCGAAGGATGCGTTGACCGGCATCGCGACCGCGCACGGTGGACGGTACGAATTCCAAGCCGACACTTGAGTCGGATCACCCCCGCGTGAGGTCGACCACGACGCCGTCGTGGTCGCCGGCCTGCTTGTCGGTAACCCGCTTCGTTCCAGCGAGTCCGCACGCCGTGACCGTTCCGAACCCCATGTCGCGAGGCCAGCCGACCAGGATGTAGTCCAGCCGCGGTCGGTCCATAGAGGCGCCTGCAAGTAGGGGTTGCGCCGGTCCCAGGTGTGCCGGGCGCACCTACCGGACACACGTCGGATCGATCGAGGCCGAAGGCGGCGGGTGTCCCCCGTCATGGACTCGAGGGAAGCACACTGGAGCGAGGTGCGGTCCGCGCTGGAAAATCACTCCGCGGTTGTTGGTGAACGGCCTCGCCGCTGGGGCTTGCCGAAGCATCGCTCGCCGCCGTGGCTCGAGTTGCGCTCGGCGATCGCCCCGCAAATGTCCTGCGATCGGCGCGACCGGCGCACTGCGCTGGACCATTACCGCGCCGCTCGGTCTCAGGCTCCTGCTGCCGAGCCGCTGGCAGGCGAAGTGCTGCGCGACACCCAAGGCCGTGAAGCGAGCCGTGCTCGCCGATACGGTGGCGGAGTCCGGTCACGGCGCCACCGTCACGATCAACGGCGAGACTGACGATGGCGTCACCGTGCGGGCTGTCGTGAGCTGCGCCTTCATCATCCGCAACGGCTGACGCTCGGGGAACCGGCGACGGGCCGGCGCGGAGGATCACCTCCTCGTCGCGACTCGAATGAGGCAAATTGGACATCGCGCCGAGTCCCGGCTCGATGACGAGGGATGGGGTCACCATGAGAACAGTTTTGGGGAGCGTCGCCACGGCGGTCGCGCTCGTCGTCGCCGGTTGTGGCGGCGACGGCGGGCCCGCTGGAGACGTCGAGGCCTACTGCCGCCTTTCGGACGAGACCCGGCAATCCGGAGACTTCCCGACAGCGGAGGAGTTCGAAGCCCTCCGGGTCGCGGCGCCCGCCGAGATTCGCGGGGACGTGGGCACCCTCGTCGAGGCGCTGGAGGGCATCGAGGATCCCGAGGACCCGTCGGCCCTGGAGATCTTCGAGGACGAGGAGTTCGTCCAGGCGAGCGAGAACATCCAGTCCTTCGACACCGAGAACTGTGGCGCCGTTGACGGGGGCCAGGAGGCTGCCACCTCGACCGAGGCGGCGGACACGACGACCACGGAGCCGGCGGACACCACGACAACGGGGGACGATGAGGGGTCGGCCGGCGAGGACGACACCCTGTGCAACGTGGTTTCGGACGAGGAGGTTTCCAGCGCTGTCGGCGAGGACCTGTCGTCGGCGGACACGTTCCTGAACGACGAGAACACGTGCAGCTACGAAAGCGAAGATCATGCGTACCGGCTCTTCATCGGCCGCACCCCCGACCTCGGACAGACGCAGGACTTCTTCCTCCAGACCGGCGAACAAAACGTCGAGGTGTTCGAGGAGATCGAAGCGATCGGTGACGCCGCATACTTCGGCGTTTTCGACGGCGGATCAGCATTCGCGACGGCGCTGAGTGGCGGTTTCGTCTCCACCGCGAGCCTCGACGTGCCCTCGGACGACGACGCCGGCAACTATCGCGATGCGCTGGTGGACCTGTTGGAGCGGATCGTCGACGGCTGATACCCGTCGCGGCGCGTCCAAGTTCATTCACTCTCAGCGGACCGACTTACGGTCGAACGCCGCCCGGGGGCCCGCCGGCCGCTCAGCGCTCGGCGCCAAGGCGTTGCTGGTGCTCGGCTCGTGCCGGGCGTCACTGGCGAACGATGAAGAAGCACTGGTCGTACTCGAACCCAGCGTCGAGCGCCCACGTGCCTCGGAACGGGATGACGTCGGCGCCCGAAGCGGCTCGAACCAGGACCTCGTAGGTGCCCGGCGGCAGCTCGACCAGGATCTCAGGGCCGGTTGCGTCACACGCGGCCTCCCCCGATTCGGCGTCGCAATCCGAGCACGGCGCGACCTCCTCCACGCGCTGCTCCGCGCCGTTGAACACGATCGTGAGCGGCTCCCTCGATGCGTTCTCGATGAGCACCACGGTCGGGCCGCTCGGATCGCCGGCGGGCCCGACGGGTTCGGGTTGTTCGAGCTCGCCGGCGCCCGAGGCCTCGGCCTCCGCGAGGGCGATCTCGACGAAGGCTTCGTCGACCGCGGACCCGACCTCATGGTCGGGATAGGTGCTGCGGACCCGTTCGAGCGCGGCCAGTGCTGCTGCGAGGTCGCCCTCCTCCTGCAGCAGGAGGGCGCAGGCCAGCAGCAGCGGGGGGAGGTCGTCATCCGGCGTCTCGACGAATCGTTGCGCTTCGAGCTCCTCGAGGGCGCCGCACAGCTCGACGGTGGCGAGGCGCTCGGGCGGTTCGCCGGCGATCAGCGCCGCTCCGCGTTCGATGGCGAAGTCGGCGATCGGGCTCGCCGCGTGGTCGGTGACGAACCCGGAATAGGCGAGGACGGCATCGCCCTGGCTCCCCTGGGTGTCGAGGGTGTCGGCCGCGAGCAGCAGCTCGCACTCCTCTACCTCCACCTGCGCCCTGGCCGTCAGGTCGCGGTCGGTGTTGTCGTCGGCGGCCTCCCCGAGCGGGCCGACGGCATTCGCGCAGTTGCCCTCGAGGTACGCGGCGTGGCCTTCGTCGTAGGCGCGCTGCTGCGCGCCGGCCACGTAGGCGCCCACGATGCCGAGCCCGGCCAGCGCGACGGAACCC
>JACDCH010000592.1 GCA_013694495.1 Acidimicrobiia bacterium
GGCTGATCATGTGGCGAATTCGGCGGCCAGATTCGCCCCTGGCGGCGTCCTCGGCCTCGCATTCGCTGGGGGAGTCCGTCGGCCTGCGTCCTTGCCAATGACGAATCTGACTCGCCGCTTTCATCCAACGAACCAACCGTCCGGGACACTAGGACCTAGGACGCGAACCGGGGGCAGCCATCCAGAGCATGTCTGGACAACTGCCCCCAGTTGCAGGGCTTGTCGGTGTGGGGTGGGGCTAGAAGCCCATGCCGCCCATGCCACCCATGCCGCCCATGCCGCCGCCGCCCGGCGGCATCGCCGGGGCCTTGGGCGCTTCGGGCTTTTCGGCCACGACCGCCTCGGTGGTGAGCAGCAGCGACGCGATCGACGCTGCGTTCTGCAGCGCCGCCCGGGTCACCTTGGCGGGGTCGACGACTCCGGCCTTGACTAGGTCCTCGAATTCGCCGGTGGCGGCGTTGTAGCCGACACCCGCGGTCTCGTTGCTGATCCGGTCGATGACGATGGAGCCGCTGGCGCCGGCGTTGTCGGCGATGCAGCGGGCGGGGGCCTCGACGGCCTGCCACACGATGCGGGCACCGGTGGCCTCGTCGCCCTCGAGCTCGGCGATGGCCGACTCGATGGCGGGCCGGGCCCGCAGCAGCGCAGTGCCGCCGCCGGGGACGATGCCCTCCTCGATGGCGGCCTTGGTGGCCGACACCGCGTCTTCGATGCGGTGCTTCTTCTCCTTGAGCTCCACCTCGGTGGCGGCCCCGACGCGGATGACGGCGACGCCACCGGCCAGCTTGGCCAGACGCTCCTGGAGCTTCTCGCGGTCCCAGTCGGAGTCGGTGTTCTCGATCTCCTTCTTGATCTGCGCGATGCGCCCCGCCACGTCCTCCTCGGCACCCTTGCCGCCGACGATGGTGGTCTCGTCCTTGGTGATGATCACCTTGTCGGCCTGGCCGAGCAGGTCGAGGGTGACGCTGTCGAGCTTGAGCCCGACCTCGTCGGTGATGACCTGGCCGCCGGTGAGGGTGGCCATGTCCTGCATCATCGCCTTGCGGCGCTCACCGAAGCCGGGGGCCTTGACCGCGGAGCTGGTGAACGTGCCCCGGATCTTGTTGACGACCAGGGTGGCGAGGGCCTCGCCCTCGACGTCCTCGGCCACGATGAGCAGCTGGCGGCTCGTCTGCATGACCTTCTCGAGCACGGGGAGGAGATCGCTGACGGAGCCGATCTTGCCGCCGTGGAAGAGGATGTACGGGTTCTCGAGCACCGCTTCCTGGCGCTCGGCGTCGGTCACGAAGTACGGCGAGAGGTAGCCCTTGTCGAAGAGCATGCCCTCGGTGAACTCGAGCTCGATGCCGAAGGTGTTCGACTCCTCGACCGTGACGACGCCGTCCTTGCCGACCTTGTCGATGGCGTCGGCGATGACCTGACCGATGTTCGCGTCGGCCGCCGAGATCGACGCGACCTGAGCGATCTCGGTCTTGTCGTCGACCTCCTTCGCCTGCTCCTTGATCGACTCGACCGCTGCCGCGACCGCCTTGTCGATGCCCCGCTTCAGGACCATCGGGTTGGCGCCGGCGGCCACGTTGCGGAGGCCGGCCTTGACGAGCGCCTGGGCGAGGACGGTGGCGGTGGTGGTGCCGTCGCCGGCGATGTCGTTCGTCTTGGTGGCCACTTCCTTCACGAGCTGCGCGCCCATGTTCTCGAAGGGGTCCTCGACCTCGACCTCGCGGGCGATCGAGACGCCGTCGTTCGTGATCGTCGGCGCGCCGAACTTCTTCTCGAGGACGACGTTGCGACCCTTCGGGCCGAGCGTCACCTTCACCGCGTTGGCGAGGCGGTCGACACCGGCCTCGAGCCCGCGGCGGGCCTCCTCGTCGAACCGGAGGATCTTCGCCATTACTTGGTCACGACCGCGAGCACGTCGCGGGCGTTGAGGATCAGCAGGTCCTCGCCGTCGATGGTGATCTCGGTGCCGCCGTACTTCGAGTAGACGACGGTGTCGCCCACCTTGACGTCGAGGGGGATCAGGTCGCCCGTGGTGTCGCTGCGCCGGCCGGGGCCGGCGGCCAGGACCTCGCCCTGCTGGGGCTTCTCCTTGGCGGTGTCGGGGATGACCAGCCCACTGGCGGTCTGCTGCTCGGACTCACCCGGGCGGACGACGATGCGGTCGTCGAGGGGCTGCAGGCTCATGCGTATGCCTCCATTGGCGTTAGCACTCATGTGGAACGAGTGCCAACCGTAGACCAGGCGGTTGGCACTCGCAACCGGAGAGTGCCAACGCCCGCCGGATCAGCCGCCCATGCGCCCCGTCGACCACGCCCACGCGGCCAGCTCGACCCGGTTACGGGCGCCCAGTTTGGTCTGCAGCGACCCGAGGTGGGTCTTCACCGTCGAGAGGGAGATGAAGAGCTCGGCCGCCAGCTCGGCGTTCGTGTGGCCCCGCGCGACGCAGCGCAGCACCTCCTCCTCGCGAGCGGTGAGCGGCTCCGTCGGTTGGGCCGCCGCGGTGCCGAGCAGCGCGTTGCCGGCGGCGGTGAAGTGGCGGAGCAGCCGGACCGTGACCGACGGCGACACGAGGGCGTCGCCCCGGGCTGCGGCCCGGACCGCTTCGACGAGGAGGGCCGGTCCGGCGTCCTTGAGCAGGAAGCCGCAGGCGCCGTTGGCCAGGGCGGCGTGCACGTACTCGTCGAGGTCGAACGTGGTGACCACGACCACCCGCACCGGATCGGCCACGCCCGGGCCGGCCACCAGCCGGGTCAGCTCGAGCCCGTCGAGCTCCGGCATGCGGATGTCGAACAGGCACACGTCGGGCCGGAGGCGGCGGGCCAGATCGAGCGCGGCGCGCCCGTCGCCGGCCTCCCCGACCACCTCGATGTCGTCGTTCGCCTCGAGGATCAGCTTGAAGCCGGCCCGCACCATCTCCTGGTCGTCGGCGATCAGCACCCTGATCATCCGGTGGCCTCCACGGGGATGGTGGCGACGACGGTCCAGCCGCCCCGCTCGTCGCGGCCGGCCGTGAACGTGCCCCCCAGCGCCGCCGACCGCTCGGCCATGCCCACCAGGCCGTAGCCGATCTCGCCCCGGCCCCGCGTCGTGGGCCGGCCATCGTCGTGGACGACGATCTGCAGGGCGCCGTCGACCCGATCGACGACGACGTCGACGGCGGTCACGTCGTGGCCGTGGCGCCGGGCGTTCGTGAGCGACTCCTGCACGATGCGGTGGGTCGACGCCGCCACCGCCGGCGGCAGCGACGCCAGCACCTCGTCGTCGACCCGCAGGCGGACGGGCAGGCCCAGCGCGTTGCTCGTGGCCACGAGCTCGGCCAGGCCGGCCGATCCGGCCG
>JACDCH010000593.1 GCA_013694495.1 Acidimicrobiia bacterium
GCCGCGCCCGACACCGGCGCGGTCGTCGGGCAATTTCTGCAGCTGCTGGTGCGGCCCGACCCCCCGACGCCGCCCGGTGGTCAGCGTTCGGCGTTGTAGAGGCGCATCGTCAAGGGCGCTGATCAGCGCCTCCCGGCCAAACGTCTGTCAGCGGAAGAGGTCCTCTTCGGGGCGGCGGACGATCTCGGAGCGGACGTCGCCGCGGCGGAACCAGCGGGCGTCGACGCCGCGGACGACGGCGGCTGCCGCGCCGGTGGCCTTGCCCATCACGAGGTCGGCGGCGCCGGCGAGCTCGTCGACGATGGCGACCTCGGTGACCTGGAGCTCGCGACCCAGCGCGTCCTCCGTGCCGCGCAGGTCGAGCACGGCGGCGATGCCGGCGCAGCCGATGGCGACGTCGGTGAGCCCGCGGCGCCACACCCGGCCGAACGTGTCCGACACGATCACGGCCACGTCGATGCCGGCCCGGGCCCTGATGCCGTCGCGGAGCCGCCGGGCCGAGCGGTCCGAGTCGTCGGGCAGCAGCGCGGCGTAGCCGTCCTCGACGTTGGACAAGTCGACGCCGGCGTTGGCGCACACGAACCCGTGCTTCGTCTCGGAGATGATCAGGTCGCCGCGGCGGCGGAGGATCCGCACCGACTCGCGCTCGACGATCGCCTTGTGCCCGCGCGGGTCGTCGGCGTCGATCGCCTCGAGCTTGCCCTCGGCCTTCGACACGACCTTCTGCGTCACGACGACGACGTCGCCGGCGGCCAGCGCCGTGCCATCGCCGCCGTCCGCCGCCGCCACGATCATCCCGGCGAGGTCGTCGCCGGGGCGCACCTCGGGCACGCCGAGGATCGGGAACACCTCGAGGCGGGTCATGCCTCGGGAGCTCTGTCTCCGGCGCCGGCCGCGCCGGCCGCCAGGACGGTGCGGGCCAGGGCGGCGCTCACCTCGGGCGACCGCATGATCGTGTCGGTGACGACGCACCGGACGCCTTCGGTCTCGACCGCACCGGCGAGGTCGGCGTCGGCCTCGTCGATCACGAGGGTCGAGCACAGCGGGGCGTAGAGCCGGGCGACGCCGACGACCGTGGGCTCGTGGCCCAGCTGCTGGAGCAGGCGGTCGGCGGGGCCCTTCAGCGCCGCCCCGGCCACGATCGGCGAGATGGCGACGACGCGATCGCGGGCCTCGACCACGGCGCCCTCGATGCCGTCGACGGCGAGCAGGGGGCCGATCGACACGACCGGGTTCGAGGGCGCGATCACCACCACCTCCGCCGTGCGGATGGCGTCGAGAACCCCGGGTGCGGCGCCGGCCGCGGGCCAGCCGTCGAAGCGGATCGACGCCACCTCGTCGGCGTGCTGGCGGGCGACGAAGTAGGTCTGGAAATCGACCTCCTCGCCCGAGGCCAGCGTGACCATCGTGCGCAGCGAGTCGTCCGTGGCCGGGAGCAGGCGGCAGGCGAGGCCCATGCCGGTGGCGATCTCGGCGGTGACCTCCGAGAGCGTGGCGCCGTCCACCAGGCGTCCGGTGCGGTACAGGTGGGTGCCGAGGTCGCGGTCGCCCAGGCGGAACCACGGGTCGCCGCCGAGGCGGGCCAGCTGCTCCATCGCCTGCCACGACTCGCCGGCGAGCCCCCAGCCTGTCTCCGGGTTGACGGCCCCGGCGAGCGTGTAGGTGACGGTGTCGAGGTCGGGGCTGATGTGCAGCCCGTGCAGGATCGTGTCGTCGGCGACGTTGACGATCGCCGTGACCGACGCCGGCTCGACGGCGAGCACGAGGCCGGCGAGGAACTTCGCTGCGCCGACGCCGCCGGCGAGCACGGCGGTGGTCATCGGGAGCAAGCGGTTCGGCGGTGCCGCATGGCGAGAGCCAAATGGACGCGCGGCGAACCGGTCCAGTCCGCCGAAGGCGCTGGGGGTCGGGGGGCGAAGCCCCCGGGCATCGGCCGCAGGGCGACGGAGTCGGCCGAGGACCGGAACGGCCCCGACGAAGTCGGGACCCCAAAACTCGAGCGAACGGAGCGAAGCGAGTGAGCTCGAAACCTCATCGGGAGTAGCGCACGATGCACCAGAGGGCGCGGACGCCGTCGCGCCAGCCGATCTTCTTGCCCTCGGCGTAGGTGCGGCCGGAGTAGCCGATGCCGACCTCGTAGACGCGCCAGCCGCCCTTCGCAACCTTGGCGGTGAACTCGGGCTCGAACCCGAAGCGGTCCTCGACCAGGTTGATGTGTGCGAGCAGATCGCGGCGGAAGACCTTGTAGCAGGTCTCCATGTCGGTGAGGTTGAGGTTGGTGAACGCGTTCGACGCGACCGTGAGCAGCTTGTTGCCGACGGAGTGCCAGAAGTACAGGACCCGGTGGGCGCCGCCCCCCACGAAGCGCGAGCCGTAGACCACGTCGGCCCGACCGTCGAGCAGCGGTTCGAGCAGCACGGCGTAGTCGGCGGGGTCGTACTCCAGGTCGGCGTCCTGCACGATGACGTACTCGGCGGTCGCCTCCGCGAACCCGCGCCGCAGGGCCGCGCCCTTGCCCTGGTTGCGGGGCTGGAGCAGCACCCGCAGGCGGGGGTCGCCCCGGTCGGCCTCCATCTTGGCCAGCAGATCGCGGGTCCCGTCGGTGGAGCCGTCGTCGACCACGAGCACCTGCGCGGTGAAGGGCGACGCCAGCACGCGGTCGAGCACCTGCTCGACGCTGGCGCGCTCGTTGAAGCACGGCACGACCACCGACAGGCACGCCCGCATCGCGGCTGCTAGCCGATCGGGCCGAGGCGGCCCGAGAGGAGGTCGAGGTCGGCCGAGACCATCATCGTCACCAGCTCCTCGAAGCCGACCTTGGGCTCCCAGCCCAGCTGCTTGCGGGCCTTGCCGGAGTCGCCGATGAGCAGGTCGACCTCGGCCGGGCGCATGAACCGTTCGTCCATCACCACGAACTCCTCGTAGTCGAGCCCGGCGTGGCCGAACGCGACCTCGCAGAACTCCCGCACCGAGTGCGTCTCGTTGGTGGAGACGACGAAGTCGTCAGGCGTGTCCTGCTGGAGCATGAGGTACATCGCCTCGACGTAGTCGCCGGCGAAGCCCCAGTCGCGTTGGGCGTCGAGGGTTCCGAGCCGGAGCTCCTTCACCTGCCCGAGCTTGATGCGGGCCACCGTGTGGGAGATCTTGCGGGTGACGAACTCGAGGCCCCTTCGGGGCGACTCGTGGTTGAAGAGGATGCCCGAGCTGGCGTGGAGGTCGTAGGACTCCCGGTAGTTCACGGTGATCCAGTGGCCGTAGACCTTGGCCACGCCGTAGGGCGACCGCGGGTAGAACGGGGTGCTCTCCCGCTGCGGCACCTCCTGGACCTTGCCGAACATCTCGCTCGAGCTCGCCTGGTAGAAGCGGATGCCGGGATCGACGTTGCGGATGGCGTCGAGGAGACGGGTGACGCCGAGGGCGGTCGTCTCGCCGGTGAGCACGGGCTGGCCGAACGAGGTCTGCACGAACGACTGGGCGGCGAGGTTGTAGACCTCGTCGGGGCGATGCTCGCGGAGCACGGCCATGAGCGACCCCTCGTCCAGCAGGTCGCCCGGGGCGAACGTGATGACGTCCTGCAGGTGGGCGATCCGCTCGAAGTTCACGGTGCTCGACCGGCGCACCATCCCGATGACCTCGTAGCCCTTGTCGAGGAGCAGCTCGGCCAGGTAGCTGCCGTCCTGGCCGGTGATGCCGGTGATGAGGGCGCGTTTCGTCATGCCGAAGGTTCTAGCGTCCCCGCCCCCGAGCGTCTGCAAAGTGGGTTGGCACCGGCGTGATCTCGAAACCCGACGATCCCGAGAACTTCGGGCGCCGGATCGCCGGCCTGCGAGCCCGGCTGGGCTGGACCCAGCAGGTGCTGGCCGACCGGCTGGCCATGTCGCGCGTCGCCGTCTCCCACCTCGAGGCAGGCATGAGCGTGGCCAGCGAGCGCACGGTCGTGCTGCTGGCCGGCGTGTTCAAGGTCGAGCCCGACGAGCTCGTGACCGGGACCAACTACCCGCGCGCCAAGGCCGAGCGGCTGCCGACCGAGGCCGCCCGCCACACCGAGCTCGACCTCCAGCTGGCGCTGCTCGATCGCGACCTCGAGTGGCTGGCGCGCTGCGGCGACCCCGCGCAGGGG
>JACDCH010000118.1 GCA_013694495.1 Acidimicrobiia bacterium
GGACGTGACGGCCTCCGCTACGTCCAGGCGGAAAGCCCACCGCAGCCCCTCGGCCGCCACCACCGCCCGCCGCTGAGGGGAACCCGACCTCAGTCGGGTTGCTGGACGAGGGCGAGGGCGTTGTCACGCATGATCGCCCGGACCTCCGCCTCGTCGAAGCCGGCGGCGGAGAGGTCGTCGGCGTACGACGTCGGCTCGGCGAGGCCCTCGGCGTGGGGCCAGTCGCTGCCGAAGAGCATCCGGCGGGCGCCGATCATGTCGGCGACGGCCCGCAGGTTGTCCTCGTAGTAGGGCGACACCCACAGGTGGTCCTTCAGCTGCTGAATCGGGTCGATCCCGCCGAAGGCCCCTGGCCGCTGCTTGAACATCTTGTGCAGGCCCTTCGCCAGGGGCACGACCCAGTCGCTGCCCGATTCGATGGTGGCGATCCGGATGCGGGAGTAGGTCGTGAAGACGCCGTCGCACACGAGTGCGGCGATCGTGTCGTGGATGGGCCGGCTGGCCGTGATGATCGAGCGGAAGGCGTCGTAGCGGAAGGCCTCGAACTCGGCCGGCCGGCCCCAGGCCTCGGGCAGGAAGCCGTAGCCCGACTCGCCGGAGTGGAAGGCGACGACCACACCGGCCTCGTTCAGCCGGGCCCACACGCCGGCGTGGGCGGGGTCGCCGTGGGTGCGGGCGCCGACGGGGTCCTTGACCGGGCCACTGCGGAGGCACACGACCTTCGCACCGTGGGCGAGCACGCGGTCGACCTCATGCTCGGCCTTGGCCGGGTCGAGCAGGCACAGCATCGGGGCCGCGAAGAGGCGGCCGTCGTCGTAGCCCCAGTCGTCCTCGAGCCAGCGGTTGAACGACTCGAACACGGCGTGGGCGAGGTCCGGGTCGTGCGTCAGCGACTCCTCCATGCCGACGCCGAGCGTCGGGAAGAGGAACGCGCCCTCCAGGCCCTGCTCGTCCATGACCTTCAGGCGGGCGTCGCGATCGCGGTACTCCGGCCGGATCGGCTCGAGATCGCCGAAGGCAGCGCGGATGTCGTCGGCCGCCAGCTTGCCCCGGAAGTAGGCGTCGAGGACGCCGGGCTTGGCCACCGGGTCGAAGGTGGGGTTCGGGATGAAGCGGTTGAGCTTCCCGTCCACCATGAGGCGCTGCTTGCCGTTGATGACGGCCCACTGCACGCCGCGCTTGCGGTACTCGTCGGGGATGTGGCGGGTGAAGGCGTCGGTGGCCTCGTAGTAGTGGTTGTCGGCGTCGAACGCCTTGAACGACAGGTCGGCCATGGCCGCCAGACTAGAACGCGTTCTCGTCAGGACCTGCGGACAGTGGCAAGGACGACGGCTTCTCGCCGCAGTCCCTTCTGTGTCGTTCGATTTCGGGTTCCCGCGTCGGGGGGCTTCGCCCGGGGCGGCCGGGAACCCGGCATCTCAGGGGAAGAGGCCGCGAGCAGCGATCGCAGCCGCGACCCGCTCGAGCGCGAGGGCGAACGCGGCCCGGCGCAGCGTGACGTCGAGGGCCGCCGCCTTGCCCCACACGTCGTCGAAGGCGCGCTCCATCCGCTGGCGCAACCGGTCGGCGACGACGTCGTCGTCCCACGGGTAGGCCTGCTTGGCCTGCGCCCACTCGAAGTAGGACGCGGTGACGCCGCCGGCGTTGGCGAGGATGTCGGGCACGACGACGATCCCCCGGTCGCGCAGGATCGGCTCGGCCGCCGGGGCAGTGGGCCCGTTGGCCGCCTCGACCACCACCTTGGCCGCCAGCCGCTCGGCCACCGCCGGGGTGATGACGCCGCCGAGCGCGGCGGGCACGAACAGCTCCGACGGCAGCTCGTAGACGTCGTCCGCGTCCATGGGGTCGCCGCCCGGGAAGCCGGCGACGGTGCCGTGCTCGGCGACGTGGGCGGACAGCTCGCTCGGCTGGAGCCCGCCCTCGTTGAAGACGGCGCCGCCGACATCGGACACGCCGACGACCCGCATGCCCGCCGACGAGAGCAGGAAGGCCAGCGGGCCACCCACCTTGCCGAAGCCCTGGATCACCACCCGCCGGCCGGCGAGGGGGAGGTCGAGCTGGCGGAGCACGGCCCTGACGCAGACGACCACGCCGGCCGACGTCGCGCCGGCATGGGCCCGGGTGCCGCCGAGGGCCAGGGGCTTGCCCGTGACGACGCCGCTCTGGTGCTGCCCGGTGGTCATGGCGATCGTGTCGAGGAGCCACGCCATGACCCGCCCGTCGGTGTTGACGTCGGGGGCGGGCACGTCGCGGTCGGTGCCGATGAGGGGCGCTATCTCGAAGGCGTACCGGCGCGTGAGGCGCTCGAGCTCGCCGAGCGAGAGCTTCGTCGGATCGCAGCGCACGCCGCCCTTGGCCCCGCCGAACGGCAGGTCGAGCACCGCCGTCTTGAACGTCATCCCCGCCGCGAGCGCCTGCACCTCCTGGGCGTCGACGTCGGGGTGGAAGCGGATCCCGCCCTTGCCCGGGCCGCGGGTCGTGTCGTGGTGGATGCGCCACCCCGTGAAGACCTCGACGCGGCCATCGTCCATCCGCACCGGGACAGCGACCTCGAGCGTGCGCTCGCAGTTGCGGAGGATGCGGTGGACGTCGGGGTCGAGGC
Source organism: Acidimicrobiia bacterium (assembly GCA_013694495.1). Lineage (GTDB taxonomy): Bacteria > Actinomycetota > Acidimicrobiia > Acidimicrobiales > JACDCH01 > JACDCH01. The sequence goes on from JACDCH010000118.1 coordinate 2,603, forward strand.
CGATCAGCTCGGCCGCGTCGTCGAGGCGGGCGAGCACGGCCTCCCACGCAGCGGCGGACATCAGCGACCGACGTTACGCCTGCCGGCGTCGCTCAGGCGGGAGCGACCAGCTCGACCTCGAAGCCGTTGGGGTCCTCGAGGTACGCGACCTCGGCGCCGCCGGCGATCGGGTGGCCGTCGATCGGGAGCACCGACCACCCGTGCGTGCCCGCCACCGCGACGAGCGTGGCCAGCTCGATCGGCGGCGGCACGGTGAAGGCCACATGGTTCAGCCCGGGGCGCATCCGGCTGTAGAGGGCGCCGGGCACCATGTCGGACGACTCCTCCAGCACCAGGGCGAAGCCGTCGTCGCCGCGGAAGAGGAGCACGGAGTCGAAGGCCGGGTCGGCGTGGTAGCCGAGGGCCCCGAGCAGCCACCGCCACGACGGCGCCACGCCGGCGAGGTCCGGCACCCAGAGGGTCAGGTGGTGGAGCACGGCGTCACCCCCTCGACCGCACCTTCACGACGGCCGGGTTGTAGCAGGCGCCCTTCATGCCCAGCATCTGGGCCGGCACGCACAGGTTCGAGTTGACGCAGAGCCCGTGGTCTTGGGGGTCGCCGGCGGCGGCCGAGTCGGCGAGGATGCGCCGGGGCAGGTCGGGCTCGGCGTAGAACGGCCGGCCGATCCCCACCAGGTCGGCGTGGCCGCCGTCGAGGATCGCCTCGACCTCGGCCCGCGTGCGGATGCCGCCGACGGCGAACACCGGGATCGACACGGCCCGCTTCGTGGCCTCGAAGCGGCTGCGGTTCCACACCGGCTTGAACGGGGCGCGCTTGCCGCCCACCCAATAGCCGGCCTCGATGACCTTGCGCTCGAACGGCCTCGGCGCGGCTTTGGCGAAGCGGTCCTTCATGCCCTTGTTGTCCCACAGCGACCGGGGCACGCCGCCCCGCGTCAGCGTCGTGTCCGGGAACACCGAGACCTCCACCGGCGTCACCGAGTCGAAGCCCCACTCCTCGCACCACCGCGCCAGCTCGAGGCCCTCGTCCCACGTCGTGCGGGGCGTGAGCGGCGGGGCGTGCTCGTCGATCGGGACCTTGATGGTGCACGTGAAGTCGGCGCCGGCGTGCTCGGCCACCGACCGCCGGATCTCCTCGACGATGCGGGCCCGGTTGCGGTGCGAGCCGCCGTACTCGTCGGTGCGCCGGTTCCAGAACGGCGAGAGGAACTGGTCGAGCAGCTTGGCGTTCGACGAACCGAGCTGCAGGCCGTCGTAGCCGGCCTCCCTCGCCCAGGCCGCGACCTCGCCGTGCTTGCGGATGACGGCGCGCACCTCGTCGGTGGACATGGCGTGCACGGGGGCGCGACGGAACAGCGGCTTCAGCCACCAACGCGGCGGGCTCGCGGTGACCAGCGGGCCCTGGCGCTGCGACGCGTAGGGCTGGTGCCACGCCTCCATGGCGAAGATCCCGCCGTGGCCGATCTGCAACCAGATCGCCGCGCCCTCCCGGTGCACCGCATCGACCATCGGCGCCAGCCGCAGCACCCGCTCGCGCGTGTGCACGAGCGTCATGCCCGGGCTCGACCGCCCCTCGGAAGCGATGCAGGAGCTGCCCTGGATCACGAGGCCGACCCCGTGGCGGGCGTTCTCGACGAAGTGCTTCGCGTACCGGTCGGCGCAGTCGTCGCCGTCGCCGGCGCCCTCGAGCACCGGCGCCCGGTAGAGCCGGTTGCGCACGGTGGTGGTGCCGCCGATCTGCAGCGGCGTGTGCAGCGTCGCGCCCATCACGCCCCCGTCACCGGCACGGGCGGCGACCCTACCGGCAGGCCCGAGGGCTCAGGACGTGCGGCGGAACAACCGCGCCGCGACGCGCCCGTCGACCGCCGGAGGCGCTGGGGGTCTGGGGGCGGAGCCCCC
>JACDCH010000134.1 GCA_013694495.1 Acidimicrobiia bacterium
GGCCACCACCGCCGGGCGCCACCGGCGCCGGTCGGCCACCATCGGTGGCGCGGCGGGCAGCACGACGGTCTGCCGGCCGAGCAGCCGGTCGAGCTCACGGTCGATGAGCGCGTCGAGCTCGGCGGCGGGCAGGTCGAGCAGGGCGGCGAGCTCGACGAGCTCCCGGTTGCGCAGGTCGGCGTGGCTCGACGGCGTGACCGCCCGCTGGGCCACGACCAGCTCGACGTAGGTGCCGACCACGACCTCGGTCGCCGGCCCGTCGAGCAGCGCGATGCGGTCGCCGACCACGAGCAGGCCGTTGTCCGGCTCGAAGCGAAGGGTCCCCCGGCGACGCTCGACGTCCATGGGTCCTCCCGTCGGCAGCGGGGCCGGAGGGTTGAGGGGTTGGGCGCCACGACCTTGGCCGCTTCCGGGGACCGCTCCTAGGCTCCGCGACCATGTCCGAGCGCACCCGCGACCTGCCCCGTCGCTCCTGTCACGCCGTGCCCGGTTCCAACCCCCGCTTCGTCGAGAAGGCGCAGGGGTTGGAGGTCGACATGGTCTTCCTCGACCTCGAGGACTCCGTGGCACCCAAGGAGAAGGAAGGCGCCCGGCCGATCATCGCCGACGCCATCAAGAACGGCGATTGGGGCGACAAGGTCGTCTGCGTCCGCATCAACGACTGGTCCACCAAGTGGACCGTGTTCGACATCATCGAGATCGTCACGAAGTCGGGCGAGCGCCTCGACGAGATCATGCTGCCCAAGGTCGAGAGCGCGGCCCAGGTCGTCGCGGCCGACATGGTGCTGCGCCAGGCCGAGATCCAGGCCGGCCTCCCCGTCGGCCACATCGGCATCGAGGCCCAGATCGAGACGGCGCGGGGCCTCATCAACGTCGAGGAGATCTGCGCCGCCTCGTCGCGGCTCGAGACGATCATCTTCGGCCCGGCCGACTTCGCCGCCTCGATGGAGATGCCCGTCCTCACCGGCGGCGTGCAGATCCCGGAGTACCCCGGCGATCACTTCCACTACGTCTTCAACAAGATCCTCATGGCCGGCCGAGCCAACGGCCTCCAGGTGATCGACGGTCCGTTCCTCAAGGTCCGCGACCAGGACGCCCTGCGCGACTACTGCATGCGGGCCCGCATCCTCGGCTTCGACGGCAAATGGACGCTGCACCCCGACCAGGTCCCCGTCGTCAACGAGGTCTTCAGCCCCACCCAGGAGCAGTTCGACCACGCCTGGAAGATCCTCGACGCCTACGACCAGGCCACCGAGGGCGAGGGCAAGGGCGCCGTCATGTTCGGCGAGGAGATGATCGACGAGGCCAGCCGCAAGATGGCCGTCAAGTTCGTCACCCGCGGCGAGCGCGCCGGCCGGGTGCGCTCACCGAAGACCGACTGAGGCAAAAGGCGCTCCCACGAGACCAGCCGTCGTCGCCGCCACTGCTGTCGCCCTCGCGCTGAGCGCGGGGTCGGTGCCGACGGCTCGGGCCGGGGGTGGTGCGCCACCGGCCTGCGCGCCGGGCGGAGCACCCGTGACGTTCGGCGGCACGGCGTTGCCCGCGGTGGCCAAGACGTACGAGGCGCTCCCGTTCGCCGTCGTCGACGGGACGACGCGCGTCGAGGTCGCCTACGACTGGACGGAGCTGCTCCCGCCGGCGGGCGCGGCGCCGGCCAGTTCGGTCGACCGCAGCACGTTCGACCTCGGGCTGTGGGACCAGCGCGGCATCGGGCAGGCGGAGGCGTTCCGGGGGTGGTCGGGGAGCCGGGGCGGCCGGGTTTCGTCGGGCCAGGAGCCGGTGTTCGTGCAGCAGGACGAAGCCGCCCGCGGCTACGTGCCGGCACCGATCGAGGCGGGGACCTGGACGGTCGACCTCGGCATCGCCGCCCTCTCCCCCGGCGGCGCCGACTGGGTGGTCACCGTCACCTGCAGCGCCCCGGCCGTCGGCGACCCGTTCGTCCCCCGGCCCGTCGACCCGGACCTCGTCCTGTCCACCGAGCCGGGCTGGTACCACGCCGACTTCCACGTCCACGCGTTCCACTCGAACCCCGAGGCGCCGACGTGGGACGACGCCGTGACCGCCGCCGCCGCTCGCGGCATCGACGTGGTCTTCGCCACCGAGTACGTCACCGGCCAGCACTGGGCTGAGCTCGGCCCTGTTCAGGACGCGCACCCCGACGTCCTCGTCGTCCCCGGCCGGGAGATCATCACCTACTTCGGGCACGCCAACGCGCTGGGGCCGACGCCGTCCGCGCTCGACCACCGCCACGGCGCGCCCGGCGTCTCGCTGGCCGACATCCAGGTCGCGACGGTGGCCGACGGCGCTCTGTTCCAGGTCAACCACCCGACGATCTTCCCCGAGGCCGAGTTCGGGAGCCTGTGCCGGGGCTGCGACTTCACCCTCGACGACGTCATCGACTGGGACCTCGTCACCACCTACGAGGTGCTCAACGGCCCGGTCGACTCGGGCGGCGACGCCCCCACCGAGTCGCCGTTCGTGCAGACGTCTCTCGACGAGTGGCAGTCGCTGCTGCTCGACGGCCACCGGCTCACGGCGGTCTCCGGGTCCGACTCGAAGGGCGTCGAGCCCAACGACGCCGAGCGGCAGCGAGCGGGCTACGGCTCGTCGGCCACCGCCATCCGGGCCGAGTCGTTGTCGCGCAGGGGCATCGAGGAAGCGCTCGTGGCGGGCCGGGCCTACATCCGCACCCGCGGGGTCGATCGCAGCCCCGAGGTCGACGTCGCGCTGGCCGCCGCGGGCGGGCTGACCGGCACGCTCGGCGACTCCGTGCCGACGGACGCAGCCACGCTCACCGTCATCGTCGTCGGCGGCACGGGGCAGCAGGTCGTGGTCACCGCCGACGGCGAGCCGGTCGGTGCGCCGCTCACGGTCGACGCCGACCCCTTCACGGCCCGGGTCGACATCACGCGTTCCGCAGCCTCCGGACCGCTCGGGACGTTCGTCCGGGTCGACACCATCGACCGCGGCGTCCACACCACGATCGGCAACCCCGTCTACCTCGTCGCCCCGGGCACGGGCGCCACCACCACGATCACGACGGCGCCGCCCGCGACTTCGACGACGACCGAGGTCGCGGCACCCGGTGGCGACGGAGACGATGACGGCGGTGACGGCGTTCCGGCGGCCGTGCTCGCGGCCGTCGTCCTCGGCGTGCTCGTCGCCGCCGGCGTGCTCGTCAGCCGGACGCGCGCCGCCGGCCCCGGGCGCTGACCGACGCCAGGGCGGCGGTGAGGAGCAGCAACCCGGGAAGGGCAGGTCGGCACGGGCGCCGGCCCGATCGTGGCCAGCGCCAGCGCGGCCACGGCCCCCAGCGTGGCCACCCTCCGGTGACGCACCTCGGGTGGTTCGACGCCGGGCGCCCCGCTCCTGTCAGGCCGGGGCCGGCTCCAGCTGCTCGACCAGCCGGCGGGCGATCACCTTGAGGCACAATGTCTCGTCGGCCCCCTCGAAGATCGAGAGCACCCGGGCGTCGACGAAGTAGCGGCTGACGTCGTACTCCTCGGCGTAGCCCATGCCGCCGTGGATCTGCATCGCCTCGCGGGTGACCCACTCGGCCGCCTTGCAGACGTAGGCCTTGACCATGGCCGCTTCGAGCGTGCCCTCGCCCTTGGCCATGCGCTGGGCCACGACGTAGGAGAACTGGCGGGCGGCCTGGATGGTGACCGCCATGCGGGCCAGCTTCACCTGGGTGAGCTGGTAGTCGGCGATGGGCGACCCGAACACGACGCGGTTGGCGGCGTACTCGCGAGCCGCCTCGTAGGCGGCCTGCATCACGCCCACGGCCCGAGCCGCGGTCTGCAGGCGCCCGTTCTCGAAGCCGGCCATCTGCAGGTAGAAGCCCCTGCCGAGGCCGTCGTCGAGCCCGACGAGGTTCTCCTCGGGCACGAACCACGACTCGAAGGAGATCTCGTAGGAGTGCATGCCCCGGTAGCCGATGGTGTCGATGGGCCGCCCCTCCATGCGCCCGCCCCGGCCATCGTCGAGCACGAAGCCGTGTCCGTCGCCCCGTTCCTTCTCGACGACGAACATCGAGAGGCCGCGGTGCGTCTTCGAGCGGTCGGGGTCGGTGCGCACGAGCAGCATCAGCAGCTCGGCCCGCGCCGCGAACGTGCACCACGTCTTCACGCCGCTCACCAGCCAGCCGCCGTCGGTCCGGGTCGCGGTGGCCTTGATGCCGGCCACATCGGAGCCGTAGTCGGGCTCGGTGACGGCGACGGCGTTGAGGATCTCGCCCATCGCCATGCGCGGGAGCCAGCGTTGCTTCTGCTCCTCGGTGCCGCCCTTCAGCAGCGCCCGGGTGAGGATCTCGGGCCGGGTGATGAGCGAGCCGCCCGCACCGAGCGAGCCCCGGGAGAGCTCCTCGGTGGCGACGACCATGCCGATGTACTCCGACTCGCCGCCGGTGCCGAAGCCGCCGTACTCCTCGGGGATCGACAAGCCGAACGCGCCCATCTCGGCGAGGCCGCTGATGACGTCGTCGGGGATGTCGTGGTTGTGGCGGTGGATGTGCTCGGCCACCGTCGCCAGCTTCTCGTCGGCGAAGCGGCGGAACGTGTCCTGCACGAGCTCGAAGTCGCCGTCGAGGTGGCGGGGCCCGTCGGTGGCGCCCAGCTCGGCCAGCGTCTCGGCGTCGCGCCACTGGGCGACGAAGTCGCGCACGTCGGCGCCGTCGAGGACGCCGGCGGCGACGCCCCAGCTCGCCTCGCGGCCCCAGAGCTTGGCGGCCAGCTCGCCGAGCACCTCGGCCACGAACGCGCAGGTGATCCGCGCCTCGACGTCGCCCTTGGCGCCGTAGTCGAGCAGCCCGCTGGCGGTCTCGACGGCCGAGGCGGCGTGGGCGACGTCGTAGGCCAGGACCTGGGCCACGTCGGCGCCGCCGGCGTCGCGCAGGGCGCGAACGCCGGACTGCACGACGGCTCGGGCGGTGTCGACGGCGGACGCGGCGGCGGTGAGATCGGGGGTCGCCATCGGGGAGGTGGGCGGGGGCGTCACGGCCGTCGACGATAGGGACGGATCGGGACCGTGCCGAATCCGACCAACGTCGTCGTCGTGCTGCTCGACACCTCGAACCGCCACCTGCTGGGTTCGTACGGGAGCACCGAGTTCGAGACGCCGAACCTCGATCGGCTCGCGCGCAGGAGCGCGTCGTGCCCGTTGGACGTGCACCTGGTGGAGTTCCCGGCGCACGCACCGTCCTCGTAGCGTCGCCGCCCATGACGACGTACGACCGCCCGTTCGGGCGCCACTTCGAGGACTTCGAGGTCGGCGACATCTACAAGCACTGGCCGGGCAAGACCATCACCGAGGCCGACGACCACCTCTTCTGCATGATCACGATGAACCACCATCCGCTGCACACGAACGTCTGGTTCGCCGAGAACGAGGCACCCCAGGGCCGCAACGTCGTCGTGGGCAACCTCGTGTACTCGCTCGTGCTCGGGCTGTCGGTGCCCGACGTCAGCGGTTCGGCCATCGCCAACCTCGAGATCGAGACGCTACAGCACCCGAAGCCCTCGTACCACGGCGACACGATCTACGCCGAGACCAGGGTGCTCGAGAAGAAGCTCACGTCGAAGGGCGACCGCGGCATCGTCAAGGTCGAGACCAAGGGCATCAACCAGCGCGGCGAGGAGGTCTGCTACTTCGTGCGCAAGGTGATGGTGTGGACCCGCGAGACCGCCCCGGCCCGGGGCCGTCCGTACGACACCGACGCGGTCTGGGCCGAGCCGACCCCGTGAAGGCGCGACGCTCGGGGCTCATCCGGGCCACCCTCGTCGCCCTCCTCCTGTACGCGGCGGCTGTCGGGACGCTGCTCGTCGAGGTGCAGCTCGCCCGCTCGGGGCCGCGACTCGCTGACGAGCGGCTCGAGCTCGACGGCCGGATCGGGCCGCCCACCGGCGCGGCGCTGCGGGTCGTTTGGCTGGGCGACTCGACCGCGGCCGGTGTCGGCGCATCGGGCCCGGACGCCGCTGTGCCCCGCGC
>JACDCH010000146.1 GCA_013694495.1 Acidimicrobiia bacterium
GTTGCGGGCGCCGACGAGGGCAGGGCCGCCGCCGCCGGCGGGCGTCGCCGTCCAGAACGCAGCCCACACCCGCCACTCCAGCCGGCGCTCGGCGTCGAGCGGCAGCAGGGCCTCGATCGCGGACGCCAGCGCCGAGTCCTGGGCGCGAACCGCGGCCTCGACCCTCGCCCCGGCCCGCCGGTTCGTGCGGTCGAGCACCGCATCGGTCAGCGCCGCCTTGTCGGGGAAGTAGTGCATGACGTAGCCGGTCGACACCCCGGCTTCCGCAGCGATGGCTCGCACCGTCGCCCCCCGCAGCCCGAGCTCGGCGACGACGCGCGCCGCGGCGTCGACGATCCGCTCCCTCGACTCCGGATCCCGGATCCTGCGCGCCACATCACGTCCGTTCCGATACAGCTGTTCCGGAACAGTTGTACTGCCTCGGGCCGTCCCCCACCGAATTTCGGAGGGCGGGGCTCGCCCGTGGGTCAGGTGGCGCCGGGGCGGGCCAGCTCGTCGACGGCTTCGGTGAGGGCGCCGACGAGACGGGTGAAGGGCTCGAGGGCGAAGGGGGCGGCGCCGCTGAGCGGCAATGTCGCCCCGTCCGGGTCTTGCTGCTCCTCGACCCGCCCCAGCGTCGCCACCAGCGCGGGATCGACGACGCGGAGCACCACGGCGTCGCCGTCGACGGCGAGCGTGGCCTGCCGGGCGACCCGGGCCTCGGGGGGCTCGTCGCTCGTCCCCTCGGTCGACGCATCGGCGAGCGACGCGGCGAGGGCGGCGGGATCGAGCCCTTGGGCTGCGATCGCCTTCGACGCGGCGGACTCGGGGTCGCGGAGCGCGGCGATGAGGAGGTGGTGGCTGGCCACCGGGTCGTCGCCGGCGACGTCGGCGGCCTGGCCGAGGATCTGGTCGACGGCCGCGGTGCGGCGGTGGCCGGGCTTGAGCACCTCGGTGAGGCGGCGCACCCGCTTCGGGCGGGGCGCGGTCTCCTCCTCGGCGCCGTCGAGCAGCAGCGACTTCCACAGGTCGAGGTCGACGCCGAGGGGTCCGGTCAGGAGCTTCACCGCCATCCCGCCGCCCTCCCTGATGAGGCCGAGCCCCACGTGGGAGCTGCCGATCTCGCGGTGGTGGAGCCGCAGCGCCTCCCGCAGGGCGAGCTCGAGCACCTTCTTGGCCCGGGGGTTGAACGGGATGTGCGGCGCCGGCGCGCCCTTGCCGGCGGGCACCGCCTCCTCGACCGCCGCCCGGGCCCGCTCGAGCGTGACGCCGAGGTCGAGCAGGGTGCGGTGGGCGGGCGTGCCTTCGGCCGCCAGCATCCCAAGCAGCAGGTGCTCGGTGCCGATGTAGGGGTAGCCGGCCCGGCGGGCCTCTTCCTGGGCGAGGACGACGACGCGGCGGGCGCCGGTGGTGAACCGTTCGAACATGCGACCATCGTCGCCACCCTGTCAACACCCTATGATTGATAGGGTGACTGCGATACGCTTCGGACATGGCGGACTGGGAGGCTCGGCTCGAGGAGTGGGCCGACGACCTGCGGGCCGCGGCCGACGCCGACGACCACTGGGTCACCCTGCCGGAGGCCGAGGCCGAGTGCGGCGTGTCCCGGTCGGCGCTGCGCAACTGGTACCGCAGCGATCAGATCCAGTCCCGCACGCTCGACGGCCCGCACGGCCCGCAGCGGGTGGTGCTCCTCGACGAGGTCGAGGCCCGGGCGGCCCGATCGCCCCGCCTCGCCCGGCGGGCCGAGCGCGAGTTGGCCCTCGAGGCTCAGGTGGTGCTGCTCCGCAGCCAGCTCCAAGCCCTGGCGCGCCGGGTCGAGGTCCTGGAGCGACCTGGAGGATCTAGAGGTCGAACACCGAGCGGGTGACCCGGTCGCGCACGGCCGACGGCGCCAGGTCGGCCAGCGCCAAGGCGTGGGCCCCGAACCCGGTGCGGTAGACGGCCCGGGGGCACTCGTCCAGCGCCGCCTTCGCCACCGTTCGGCCGGCGAGGGCCGCGTCCCCGAAGAACGGGCGGGCCAGCCGGGTGAGGCCCTGCCACCGGCGGCGGGCCGGGCCCGAGGCCGGGTCGCCGTCGCCCGCGACGTCGGCACCGGCCGAGGCCCAAGCTGGGGTGTCGATGGCACCGCAGTCGACGAGCACGACGTCGACGCCGTAGGGCTCGAGCTCCACCCGCAGCACGTCGTTGATGGTGTGCATGGCCGCCTTGGCCGCCGCGTACCAGCCCGTGAACGGCAGCGGCGCGCCCGAGAGCAAGCTCGACACGTTCACGATGCGGCCCTCGCCGAGGCCGCGCATGTGGGGCACGGCGAGGCGGATGAGGCGGACGGCGGCGAACACGTGCACGTCGAACTGCCCCCGGATCTCGTCGTCGTCGAGCTCGAGGACCTCGCCCAGCGCGGCGTCGCCTGCGTTGTTGACCAGCACGTCGGGGCTGTGCTCGGCGATGACCTTGGCCATCGTTCCGTCGTCGGTGACATCCAGCAAGGCGGTCGTGACGGCGAGGTCGAGCAGGCCCATCCGTTCCTCGACCATGGCGGCGCTCTCCTCGCGGCGCACGCCGGCCACGACGCGGGCGCCGCGCTCGGCGAGCGCCTCCACCGTGGCGAGGCCGATGCCGGAGCTGGCGCCGGTGACGAGGACGGTGGGTTCTCCCATGGGCACAGGGCTGCCCCGCGGCCGATCCGGGCAGCCCTCCGGGATGTTCGATGTGCTGACGCGCCTGTGGTCCCCCGTCGAGGTCCGCGCCACCGTCCCCGGCTCTCCCGGCGACGTGTGGGCCGTGCTGGCGGACCCCACCAACTACCCCGACTGGCTGGTCGGGGCCCAGCAGATCCGGGCCGTCGACGCCGACTTCCCGAAGCCCGGCTCGAAGTTCCATCACTCGGTCGGCCCCGACGAGGAGGCGACTGTCGACGACGACTCGAGGTCCGTGGTCGCCGACCCCCGTCACCGCCTCGTGCTCGAGGTCCATGCTGGCCCGCTGCGGGGCACCGTCGACTTCCGGTTGCTGCCGGCGCCGGACGGGACCGAGATCCGCTTCCGCGAGACGATGGCCGGGCCGTGGAAGCCGTTCATGCCCGCGGTGCGGCCCCTGCTCCACGCCCGGAACACGAAGTCGCTGGAGCAGCTTGCGGCCGTCGTCGCCGAGCGGGCCGGCAGCGCCCCCGGCGCCAAGGCCGACGCCCGATCGTGAACGAGGTCGAGCGCTCGCAGGAGGTCGCCGCCCCTGCCGCGGTGGTGTGGTCGGTGCTCGAGGACGTGCGCCTCCTGCCGACGTTCTCGCCCAGCACCGTCGAGGTGAACGCGCCCGCCCGGCTCGAGCGCGTGGGCCAGGAGTTCGAGCAGGTCGTCGAGCTCGCCGGGCGCCGGTTCCGCTCGACGTGGACGGTCGAGGCCATCGACCCCGGTCGCTGCCTGGTGATCACCGGGAGCGTCCTGCCCGGCACCAAGTACCGCATGACCGAGATGATCGAGCCGCTCGGCCCGGACCGCTCCCGGGTCGGCCTGGTGATGGCGTACAAGTTGCCGTTCGGCCCGCTGGGCCGGTTGGCGGCCAAGCTCGGGGTCGAGACCCGCGCCGTGGCCGAGGTCGAGCTGGTGCTCGCCGGCGTGGCCCGGGCAGCCGAGGCCCAGGTGGCGCGCCGGCTCGACGTCCCCGTCCCCGGCCAGCCTTCGTGATGGAGACGTTCGACGCGGTCGTCGTCGGCGCCGGCCACAACGGCCTCGTGGCGGCCAACGTGCTGGCCGACGCCGGGTGGGACGTCGTCGTCCTCGACACCGCGCCCGAGCCGGGCGGGGCGGTCCGCGACGCCGAGGTCACCGCCCCCGGCTTCCGCACCGACCTCTTCAGCGCGTTCTACCCGATGACCGCGGCGTCGCCGGTGATGGCGTCGCTCGATCTGGAGGCCCACGGCCTGCGCTGGCGTCACGCCCCCACGGTGCTGGCCCACCTCCGCCCGGACGCCCCCGCCGCCTTGCTGCATCGCGACCCGGCCCGGACGGCCGCCGGCCTCGACGGGAACGACGGCGAGGCGTGGCTCCAGTTCTTCGACACCTGGGACCGCTTCGGCGCGCAGATGCTGGGCGCCCTCCTCGCCCCGTTCCCGCCGGTGCGGGCCGGCGCCGCGCTGGCCTGGCGCGCC
>JACDCH010000165.1 GCA_013694495.1 Acidimicrobiia bacterium
GCGCAGCAGGGAGCGGCGGGCCGCGACCGGGATGGCGCCGGCCGCCACCTCGGCCACGAAGGGGTGGGCCGCCCGCACGAGCGGCCGCTCGAGGTCGTCGACCACGACGAGCCCGCGGCGCTCCAGCTCGGCGGTGGCTGACTCGTCGACCAGGTCGAGCGAAACGGCCCCGACGAGGGCGACGAGGTCGTGGACCCGGCGGGCCGCCGGATCGAGGGTGTCGAGCCGGAGGCCGATCACGTCGGCGAGCCCCGCGGGCAGGGCGAGGCGGCCGTCGGAGCGCCACCGCCCGTCGCGCCAGGAGATGGCACCGTTATCGCGGGCGGCGAGCAGCAGCTCGCGCACGTACAACGGTGCGCCGAGCGTGCGGGCGACCACCTCGTCGACCAGGGCGGGGTCGGCGGTCCCACCCAGCACCGCCGCCGCCATCGCGGCCACGCCCCCGGCGTCGAGGGGCCCGATCTCGTAGCGGCGCACCGTGCCGTCCTTCCATAGGCGCGTCACGGCGTCGGGCGGGACCCGGCCGTCGGTGCAGGTGATGAGGAGCGGGAGGCGCTGCACGGTTGCGAGCTGGTGGACCACAGCAGCGGACTGCCCGTCGAGATCGTGGGCGTCGTCGACGACGAGGAGTCCGCCGCCGACCAGCTCCGCGAGCCCCGAGGCGGCCCGCGCCGGATCGAGGTCGCCGGTGCCGAGGAGCAGCGCGAGCGCGCCGAGCGGGACGCCCTGGAGCTCGGACACGGGCCGGAGCCAGACAGCGGGCGCCGACGAGCCGGCCGCGACCTCGGCGGCGATCGCGCTCTTGCCCATGCCGGGGCGGCCGGTCAGGGCGACGCCGGTGCCAGCGCGCAGTTGCGCCGCGGCGACGTCGACCGCGCGTTCGCGCCCGACGACCGGCCACCTCGCCAAACCTGCCCCCTCTCGTCATGAGCAACGACCAGCGGTCGATGGAGCAATCCTTGCTCATCACCCCAGCGGGAGGTACCCGACACCCGATCGCGTGGAGCAATCAGTGCTCATGACCTGACCGAGGGATGGGGCCATCATCACGTCATGCATGTCCCTACGCATCAGCAGCTCCTCGACGAGGTCGGCGAACTCATCCGCCAGAAGCATCACGACGCCACCAACCCCTTCGACCCGGACGACCCGGTCAACGACGGATATCTGGACGACTGGAACGCGATGCTCCAGTTCACAGCGGACCGGTGGGCCCGGGACGCCGTGGAAGCGCTGCTGCCATGGGTCGGTAGCAACTTCAACCCCGAAGCGCCGCCCGAGAGCGTCCCCGAGTCGTACGACTACTGGTACGACTCCTTCGAGCACATCCTGAACGAGGTCCCGGTCCAGCTGCCGTGGGAGCGCCCGGGCGAGGGCCACGCGGCCGAGTCCGAAGGAGGTCTCGGGACGGCGGACACCGCCCCGGTCATGGTCACCCACGAGCAGTGGAACGACCAGGTGGGCACCGTCCGGACCGACATCGACCGGAGCAAGGACGTCCTGATCGCGGGCAACTGCGTCGACAGCATCCTCCTGTGGATCGGGGCGTGGGACAGCGCGATCAACAACGTGAAGGACATGCTCGAGCTCGAGGACGACGACAAGCTCGGGGATGGCATGGCCGAGGCCTTCATCGGGTGGGTCCAGGAGAAGGCCCTGGGCGAGATGATCGACGCGGCTGCGGCTGTCGCCGCCCCGGCCGGGCCCTTGTTCGTCGAATTCGCCAAGAGCGTGAAGGAGGGGGCGGACAAGGCGTCCGAGGCCCGCACCGCGAACCGGATCACGGAGTTCATCGTCGCCCAGCGCGACGTCGTCAACGAGTACCGGGAGAACGTCGCCAAGTTCAAGGACTCCTTCACCCGGCAGGCGGCCGATTGGGTCCAGTACGCCAAGGACCACCCGAACGACGAGAACGCCCAGGACTCCTACTGGGCCTTCAGCATCAGCCTCGTGGACCTGGACGCCAAGCTCTCCGCCAGGGTCCAGGGGGCGGCCAAGCGCATCGAGGCCGAGCTGGCCACGGCCTTCGTGGCCCAGTCGAAGCACGATGACAGCTGGTGGCCGTTCGCCGACGACGTCCCCGGCTACGTCGAGATCTACGCCGACGTGGTCGGCGGCGACGTGTTTGCCCGCCGGGCAAAGGTCATGGGCGAGCGTGCCGAGCAGGTCATCAAGGTGCTGCAGGGCACGTATCCCGACGGCGTCGAGGTGGCGACCCTCCCGATGCGGAAGATCTACATCCACCAATCGAACTGGAGCCCGGACCCGCGGTTCTCGAAGAAGGTCTTCGAGGTCGGCGTCGACGGGTCCATCACGACCCACTCCAAGGACGCAGCGTTCGAGCAAGCGGTGCTCTCCGCGCCGGCCGGGTGGTCGGTGACCAAGGATCTCGAGGTTGGCTGAGCAGAGGTCCCGCCGACGACCAGCCGCCTCGCGGTCGAGTCGTCGCCCACTCTCTGGTCGCACGCCGAACCGGCGCGCCGGGCTGGGCGGCCGGATCCGTGACCAGCCAAGACAACCTCCCACAGACAAAGGAGCAAAGCCAATGGACGCACCTGACCTCGACCATGGAGCCAAGGGCGAGTGGGTCGGCTACCTGCAGGAGCTGCTGGCGCACCAGGGCTTCTACGAGGGCCGCATCGACGGCGACTTCGGCCGGGGCACCCTCCGGGCCGTCCACAATGCCCAGGACCACTACAGCCTTCCGACGCAGGACGTCGTCGAGGTCGGCCTCTGGACCATGTTGGGCGCTCCCACCGCCGAGGCGCCCGGGGCCGAGCCGGCGGCGACGGCGGTGGCCGCAGAGGTGGAGGCAGCCGACTTCGTCGTGGGACTGAACCACGCCCAGATCGACAGCCACGGTGTCACCTTCCAGCTGTTCAACGAGGGCGGCGCCTCGGCCGAGTGCGTGGGCAACAACCTCAAGATCAAGGGCGGCAACCCTCCGGAGGTGGCCCAGGAGAGCTACCGGCCGACCGAGGCGGCGTTGCCTCCCCAGGGGACGATCGACTGCCGCATCGACTTCGAGGTCGTGCCCGACGGCAAGTGGCACATCGAGCTCCGCACCGACAGCGACCGTCACCCGAACCCCGCCGCCACCCTGCCGGCGACCGCGATGTGGATCGCCACGTTCAACGGCGGCCAGGCCGTCGAGATCGAGTCCGACGACGGCACCACCGACATCAGCTCGTTCGGCCGCGCCGAGTGAGCAGAGGGCGGTCGGCGGCCCGTCGATAGGGTCGCCCGCCGTGGCCAACCGCCTCGCCCGCGAGTCGTCGCCCTACCTCCGCCAACACGCCGACAACCCGGTGGACTGGTGGGCGTGGGGCGACGACGCCTTCGACGAGGCCCGCCGGCGTGACGTGCCGGTGCTGCTCTCGGTGGGCTACTCGGCCTGCCACTGGTGCCACGTAATGGCCCACGAGAGCTTCGAGGACGAGGCGACCGCGGCGGTCATGAACGACCTGTTCGTCAACGTCAAGGTCGATCGGGAGCAGCGGCCCGACGTCGACGCCGTCTACATGGAGGCCACCCAGGCGATGATGGGCCACGGCGGGTGGCCGATGACCGCCTTCCTCACGCCCGACGGCGAGCCGTTCCACTGCGGGACCTACTACCCCAAGGTGCGGCGGGGCGGCATGGCGGCGTTCACCGAGGTGCTCACCGCCATCGACCGCGTGTGGCGGGAGGAGCGCCCCGACGTCG
>JACDCH010000197.1 GCA_013694495.1 Acidimicrobiia bacterium
GGCCTCGACGACGCGGCCGCCGGCTCGCTCGTGCTCGTCCGTCGGGCGGCCCCCGCCCCCCTGGCCCCGGGCTGCGTCGAGCTGCACAGGGTCGGCGACGTCACCGGGACTGCGGGCCTGTTCGACGCCATGGCCGCGGCGCGCGACATCGCGCGCTGCGTCTGAGATGAAGGGTTCCCGACCGCACCGGGCGAAGCTCCCCCACGCGGGAACCCGGAATCGAATGGAGACGAAGGAAGGACCTGCGACGCCATGACCGTCGACGATCAATCCGTCCGCAGGTCCTGAGCCGTGGCGATCCGGCTCGGCGAGCCCTGTCTCGTCGTGCTCGTCGGGGCGGCCGGCGCGGGGAAGTCGACGTGGGCGCGACGCTGGTTCCGGCCGGAGGCGATCGTCTCGGCCGACGACCTCCGCGGCGTCGTCGGCCACCACCGGCGCGACGAGCGGGCATCGAGCGACGCGTTCGAGGTGCTCGAGCTCATCGCGTCGGAGGCGGCCGTCGTCGACGGCGACGAGGAGCGGTACGACGACGTGTGCGGCTCGGTCGACGAGCAGATCGGCCGCTACCGCGCCTCGCCGAGGCCGGCGTGCAGGAGGCGATCGTCGCCCTGCACGTCGATGGCACCATCGGGCAGATCGAGCGCTTCGCCCCTGTCATCGCCGCCTTCCGCTAGTACCTTCGGGCCGAGCTGCACCCTGCGGAGGCCTGATGCCGGCGGACTTCATCATCAAGACCGGGGACATGATCCAGATCACGATCCCGCCGCCGGCGATCGTGCCCATGCTCATGGCCCCGATCCCCCTCATCGGCACGAGCATGGACCTGTGCGAGAGCATGCCGATCTGCCTGCAGGGCGACGAGCACCCGCCGTCGATCAAGGCGCCGATGCCCTACACCGCACCGCCCTTCGTCACGCCCGGCATGGGTTCCGTGCAGATCATCGTGCTGCCCACCAACCTCACGATCCTCACCACCAACGGCAAGCCGATCCTCATCAAGGGCGCCACGTTCCAGGCCATCTTCAACGTCTCGGCGCCGGCGATGCAGCCGACGCCCGCAGGCCCGGTTCCGGATCCCCTGCTGGTCAAGCCCGGCACCGCGCAGTTCATCACCACGACGGTGCTGGAGAAGGCGGGCTGAGGGCTACGACGCTCGCCAGCAGCCGGCGAGGTGGTCGTCGACCACGCCGACGGCCTGCATGTACGCGTAGACGATCGTCGGCCCGACGAACTTCCAGCCCCGCAGCTTGAGCGCCTTCGAGAGGGCCTCCGCCTCGGGGGACGTCGCGGGCAGTTCGTCGGTGGGCCGGAGCGGGCGCAGCCGCGGCTTCGGGGCGTGCGACCACACGAGATCCACGAGCGACTCGCCGTTCGCGTGCATGGCGACTAGCGCCTGCGCGTTACCGATGGCGGCGGCGACCTTCTGGCGGTTGCGCACGATGCCGGGGTCGGCGAGCAACCGGGCGACGTCGTCGTCGCCGTAGGCCGCGACGAGCACCGGGTCGAACCCCTCGAACGCGGCCCTGTAGGTCTCCCGCTTGCGCAGGATCGTGATCCACGCCAGGCCGGCCTGGGCGCCGTCGAGCACGAGCTTCTCGTAGAGCTCCCGCTCGTCGCGGACCGGACGCCCCCAGTCGTCGTCGTGGTAGGCGACGTAGAGCGGGTCGGTCCCGCACCACCAGCAGCGGGTGATGCCATCGGCGTGGGTGATGAGCTTCTCGGTCACCGCGCTGTCATACCGCAGCGACCCCGCCGTCGGCCTCGACGACCGATCCGGTGAGGAAGCTGGCCGAGTCGGACAGCAGCCAGACGATGGCCTCCGCCACCTCGGCCGGTGTCCCCAGCCGGCCCATCGGCGTGCGCCGGCCCATGCCCTCGAGCGCGTTCTCGTCGCCACCGACGAACGCCGCCAGCATCGGCGTGCGCGTGCCGCCCGGGCACACGCAGTTGACCCGGACGCCCGACCGGGCCACCTCGAGCGCGGCCGACTTGGTGAGCCCGATGACGCCGTGCTTCGACGCGCTGTAGGCGGCCATGCCGGCGACGCCCATGCGCCCGGCCGAGGAGGCCACGTTGACGATGGACGTGGCGCCGGCGCGCAACTCGGCGCGGAGGCAGAGGAACACGGCGTCGAGGTTGACGGACAACGTGTGCCGCCAGGCGTCGAGGCCGACGTCGACGACGTCGGCGTGGGCGCCCGACGTGCCGGCCACGTTGGCGGCGAGGTCGAGGCGACCGTGCTGCTCGACGACCGCCGCGATCGCGGCCTCGACCGCAGCATCGTCGGTGACGTCGAGGGTGAGGTCGCCACCGTCCAGATCGGCGGCCACGACGGTCGCGCCGCCGGCGCGCAGGGCCTCGACCGTGGCGGCGCCGATGCCGGAGCCGCCGCCGGTGACGAGCGCGACCTTGCCGTCGAAGTTCACGGGAACCAGTGCCCGGCGTTCACGTGCAGGGCCTGCCCCGTGATCGGCTTGGCCAGGTCGGAGGCGAGGAACAGCACGGCGCCGGCGATCTCGGAGCTGTGGGGCAGGTAGCCGAGGGCGGTCTGGTCGGCCACCGAGGCGTACTGCTCGTCGAAGGTGATGCCCTGCCGGTCGGCCTGGTACTTGAAGTACATCTCGACCGAGTCGCCCCAGATGTAGCCCGGGAACACCGAGTTGACCCGGATGCCGAAGCGGCCGAGCTCCTTGGCGAGGGTCTTGGTGGCCGCCGCGAGCGCCGCCTTCGACGCGGTGTAGGCGCCGAAGCGCTCCTCGATGCGCACCGACGACATCGAGTTGATCATCACGATGCGGCCGCCGTCGCCCTGGTCGCGCATCTGCCGGGCCACGAGCTGGGTCAGGCCGAGCGTGCCCCACAGGTTGACCTCGGCGGTCGTGCGCCACTCGTCGAGGTCGGAGTCGATGAAGCGCTTGAAGTTGCCGTCTTGGAAGGCGTTGTTGACGAGGACGTCGACCCGGCCGAAGCGCTCGACGGCGGCGGCGACCGCGGCGGCGCACGAGTCGGCGTCGGTGATGTCGAGGTGCACGGCGTGGGCCTTGGCGCCGGCGGCCTCGAGCTCGTCGACCAGCGCCTGGCAGCGCTCGACCGTGCGCGCCCCGACCACCAGGTGGGCTCCGTGCTCGGCGAACAGCATCGAGATGTCTCGCCCCATGCCCGGCCCGATGCCGCTCACGAACGCCACCTTGCCGGCGACGAGCCCGTCCATCACATGACCTCTTCCTGGAAGGCGTGGAGCTGCTCGACGAGCTCCTCGCACGAACGGGACCGCAGGCGCACCTGCACGACGTCGACGCCCATCTCCTCGTAGCTAGCCAGGTAGCCCTCGAGCTTGTCGGCGGGGCCGGTGAGGTTGCCGGGCCCGAGGTCCCAGGGCGGTTCGCCGACGTAGAGCGAGGGGGCGATGGCGCCGACCATGAACGGGCGGTCGGCCCGGCCCGCCTTCTCCCGGAGCTCGTGCAGTCGCTCGATGGCGGCCGGCATCTCCTTGCGGGTCGTGCCCTGCGGGAGCCAGCCGTCCCCCCGCTCGGCGGCGCGGCGCAGGGCGGCGGGCGAGCTGCCCCCGACCCAGATCGGCGGGTTGGCGGCGGGCTGCTGGACGCCGGCCTCGAACGCGGCCCGAATGCCGTCGACCGCGTCGTCGGTCAGGCGGCCCCGGGCGGCGAAGTCGATGCCGAGCGCCTCGAACTCGCCCTCGACGTGGCCGGCGCCGACGCCGAGCACCACCCGCCCGCCCGAGAGCTCGTCGAGGGTGGCGAACGCCTTGGCTGTGACGAGCGGGTGCCGGTAAGCGACGACGTAGACGTGGCTCAGCAGGCGGACGTTCGTGGTGATGCCGGCGAGCCAGCCGAGCGTGGCGACCGTGTCGAACCAGGTGGTGCTCATGGCCGCCGCCTTCTCGGCCGGGATGGCGACGTGGTCGCACACGCCGACGTAGTCGAAGCCGATCTCGTCGGCGGCCCGGGCGGCGGCGGCGAGCTCGGCCCGCCCCGCGGTGGCCTCCCAGGGCTCCACGTAGTAGGTCGACTGGGACTGCACCGGCAGTTGCATGCCGTACCGCACGGGGCCCCCCGGGGGTTTCTGACGGACCGTCAGATCGTAGCGAAAGTACTGTCCGCGCCCATGACCGAAGCCGTGATCGTCGCCACCGGCCGCACCCCCATCGGGCGGGCCTTCAAGGGTTCCCTCACCGAATGCCGTCCCGATGACCTCGCGGCCCTGGCCGTGAAGGAGGTTGTGGCCAAGGTGCCCGGCCTCGACCCCGCCGAGATCGAGGACGTGATCATGGGTTGCGGGCAGCCCGGTGGCGAGTCCGGCTTCAACATCGCTCGCGTGGCGGCCATCCTCGCCGGGCTCCCCGGCGTCCCCGGCGTCACCGTCAACCGCTACTGCTCGTCGTCCCTCCAGGCCATCCGCATGGCGGCCCACGCCATCAAGGCGGGCGAGGGCGACGTGTTCGTCGCCGCCGGCGTCGAGACGTCGAGCCGGTTCCAGTTCGGCATGGCCGACGACGGCCCGAAGAACCCCAAGTTCGACGAGGCCGGCGTGCGCAGCGAGAAGCGCGGCGGCGGCGGGGAGGGCACGTGGGCGCCGGCCGTGGGCCTGCCCGACATCTACATCGCCATGGGCCAGACGGCTGAAAACGTCGCCGAGCAGGAGAACGTGAGCCGCGAGGAGATGGACGAGTTCGCCGCCCGCTCCCAGCAGCGCGCCGTCGCCGCCCAGGAGCGAGGGTTCTTCGACCGGGAGATCATCGGCGTCGAGACGTCGGCCGGGTTGGTGACCAAGGACGACGGCCCCCGGGCCGGCACCACCGTCGAGAAGCTGGCCACGCTGCAGCCCGTGTTCCGGCCCGACGGCAAGGTGACGGCCGGCAACGCCTGTCCCCTCAACGACGGCGCCGCCGCCGTGATCGTGATGTCCGACACAAGGGCCAACGCCCTCGGCATCCAGCCCATCGCCCGCATCGTCGCCAGCGGCGTGTCGGGCCTCGACCCCGAGATCATGGGCCTCGGCCCCATCGAGGCGTGCCGCCAGGCCCTCGCCCGGGCCGGCATGACCATCGACCAGATCGACCAGGTCGAGATCAACGAGGCCTTCGCCGCCCAGGTCCTCCCGTCGGCCAAGCACCTCGGCATCGACCTCGAGAAGCTCAACCCGAACGGCGGCGCCATCGCCCTCGGCCACCCCTTCGGCATGACCGGCGCCCGCATCATGGCCACCCTCCTCAACGGCCTCGAGGACACCGGCGGCCGCTTCGGCATGGAGTCCATGTGCGTCGGCGGCGGCCAAGGCATGGCCATGATCGTCGAGCGCCTCTAACCGCACCCCGGACCCAGCCCCCCAGCCTCCCAACCTCCGAATCGGGGGCAGCTATCGACCCCTGGAGACGATTGCTGCCCCCAATTCGCGGGCGAGGGCGGCTGGGCGGGAGATGATCTCTTGGTAGCGCACCCGTCGAACCTCGTGGCCCGCGACCCGGAGGGCAGCGTCACGGGCGGCATCGGCTCGTTTCTCCATCGCCGAGTCGTGCGCGGTCGAGTCGACCTCGACGACGAAGCGGCCCTGGGGCCAACAGAAGTCGACCCGGCCGATCCAGCCATCGGGTCCGCTGATGTCCACTTGGCGCTCCGGCGGCGGCAGCCCGAACGCCTCGAGGAAGTCGACGAACAGCCGCTCCGTGTCCGACTCCGTGGGCACGTAGTCCGCGTCGCAGGTGAGGAGGAGCCGCCGGACGAGGCACGTGCCCGCCCGGCCCCGCTCGGCCAACACCAGCAGGACGGCGGTCTCGAGCACGAACGTCACCCCCCGTCGAGCGACGCAGTCGTCGTAGACGGCCCGCATGAAGAGCTCGTGAGCTGGGTGGTTCACCGACATCCGGTGGGGTGGTCGGGCACACAGGTCGAAGAAGGCACGAGCCGGCGTCGTGACCGGGAAGCCGTCGACGATCGTCACATGCGAGGGTGGCAACCGGTTCGTCTGCCAGACCCGCCCGACAGCTGTCCGGTGATCAGTGCCCCTCGTCACGAGCACCTCGATCGACTCATCGTCGCGGTAGCGGTAGAAGCCATGTCGACGCGCCGCGGTATGTCCACCGAGGGCCGCCCCCGGACCAGCCAGGTCCAGCGCGGCCTGGCAGCGGGCGTCGTGCGTCCAGGGGTGGTCCCGGAGCCGGTCGACTCCCCGACCGACCTGCACCAGCAGCCCACGTCGTCGCATCTGGCGGATCGCGTGCGAGGGCACACCAAGCTTCGCGACTGCGGCCAGCAGCACGACGCCGTGGCGCGACGCCCCGTGCCTCGCCACGGCCGGCTCCCAGTGCACACACACTCTTATGTCATTTCATGCGTCCACCGTCAATGTCGCCGCGCTACCTGCCGAATCGGGGGCAGCTATCGACGAATGGAGACGCTTGCTGCCCCCGATTGGAA
>JACDCH010000203.1 GCA_013694495.1 Acidimicrobiia bacterium
CGACGTCGACGTAGGTGCCGGCGACGACGGCCACGTGGCCGATGCCGTCCGGGCCCCGCCGCACGGAGGCGAACCAGGCGTCGGTCGTGATCCCCTCGGCCGACACCGGGCCGTCGCCGGTGGCCAGCAGCACCGTGTCGGTCGTGGCGGGCGCGACCTCGACGACGTCGGCGATGCCGCCGTCCGCCGCCACCCGGCGCACCGGCGGCGCGACCTCGCCCGGCCCGGTCGGGGCCAGCACGGTGAGCGCCTCGTACGACGCGCCGGTGCTCGAGATCTCGATGCGAGGGCTCGTCCGGCGCCCGTCGAGGCCGAGGCGCTCCCAGTCCTGGGCGTCGGCCGGGGTGAACGAGCCGACTGCGGTGGTGATCGGTTCCGCGGCGTGCACGTCGATGGTCAGGCCCGCCCCCGGCACCTCACCGGACTCGATGCGGACCCTGCCCGGGTCGGTGGGGTCGACGGTGGCGGTGTTGCGCCAGTCGGTGTGGAGGAACGACGTGTGGGCGTGGCTCGGGCCGCCCTGCGCGAAGCGGTCGGCGATCACGACGTAGTCGGGCGTCACGGTCCCGGCGCCCGGCACCGGCACCGACCGGACGTGCAGGAAGCCGCGGTCGGCCCGTCGGGGCTGGAGGAGCAGCCACGCCAGGCGGCTGTCGGCGGCGGCGATGTCGACGCTCCCCGCCCGACCGACCGTCGCGGTGGAGGCGAAGGCCACCAGGTCGCCCTTCCCGAGGAAGTCCTGGCCCCGCCCGTCGGCGATCACGAGGTTGTGGGCCTCCGACTCGCTGGACCGAGCCGACTCGAAGTCGCCGGACGTGACCTCCGACAACCAGTTGGCGTAGCGGCTGTCGGTGATCAGCTTGGCCCCGTCGCTGTAGAGCGTGAACTGGCCGATGTCCTGGTTGAGGTGGACGCCCTCACCCCAGTCGGACTGGCGTGCCTCGAAGCTCGCCATGAGCGCGTCGGGCCCCCAGCCGGAGCGCACGTGGACGAGGCCCCGGTCGGCGAAGTCCTCGGCCAGCCGCAGCCGGCTGGACGGGTCGAAGGCGGGGTCCGACGGCTCGTACCAGAGGAGGGTCGGCAGCAGCTCGCCGACGTTCGTCTCCGGGCCGATGCGCAGCGTGACGTTGTCGAACAGCCACCGCGACAGCGCCGGGTCGTGCCCGAAGGCCGCCGACCACGTCGTGTACGACGGGTTGATCTCGAAGTAGCGGGCGTCGTTGATCGGGTTCACCGCGCCGCCGCCGGGCAGCACCTCGTAGGCGAACCACTCCTGGTGGCGGGCGAGGCCGGCCGCCTCGAGGAGGCCGGGGTGGCCGGCCCGGGTGAGGGCGTGGCCGAGGAACGTCGGTATGCGCAGGCCGTAGTTGCCGTAGAGGACCCCCTCGATGCCGGCGCCCTCCGGGTCGAAGCCCTCGTCGGCGTAGCTCCGCACGAGCTGCTCGGCGCGGAGCACCCACAGGCGGGCGTCGGGCTGGTCGTGCCAGAGCGCGAGCCCTGCGGTCCCGAGGGCGGCCGCGTTGTTGCCGCCGATGTTGGAGCCGGAGGACAGCGTCCCCCACCACGACGTCGTGGCGTGGCCGAAGTGCTGAGCGCCGAGCAGCGTCACGATGGCTTGGAGCTGCAGCCGCTCGAGCTGCTCCAGGCCTTGGTACAGGAGGTCGTAGGCGATCGCGAACCCGTTCAGGCGGTGGGCCCGCTGGATGTAGAACTCGTCGACGCCGGGCTCGATGGGGGCGCCGTAGTCGGGGGAGATGGCGACCGCGTACTGGAGGAGCTGGCGGGCCCGCTGCAGGTACGTGTCGTCGCCGGTGATCTGCCACACGAACCCGACGAGGGCGAGGTCGTCGCGACCCCAGCGGCGCGAGGTCAGGTCCTGGAGGCCGGCCAGGTAGCTGTCGCGGTCGAGCAGGGCGGGGTCGTCGACCACGGCGAGCAGGCGGGACCACGCCCGCGCCACCACCGACCCGGGCGGCGCGTCGAGGATGCGGCGGCGTAGCGCGGCGAGCTCGTCGGCGTCGAAGAGCATCCACGGGTGCTGCGCCGGCACCCCGAGGGTGAGGAGGTCCGGGTCCGGCAGGGCGAGCAGCGGCGGGTCGGGCGGGTCGGGTAGGCCGGGGAGCGGCGCGGGGAGCTCCACCTCGATCGGTTCCCCGATCGGCTCGGCCGTGGCGGGCGTCGACGCAAGCAGCGCGACCGCGGCGGCCGTGGCCGCCACCCACGCGCGCCGCCGGACCGTTGCCCCCACCCACAGGAGTTCGCCGCGACGGGCGCAGGTTCCCCCTACGGTGCCGCGCCGTGCGGACGTCGATCACGCAGGTGCGGCGGTTGCGGTCGGCCGACGACTTCGCCGCCCACCTCGCTGCGGTCGGTGCCGACCTCGGCTTCGACGAGGTGGTCGCGCCGGCGCCGGCGGGGCCGCTGGCCGCCCCCACCACGTTCGGCCGCCGAGCCGTGGGCAACCGGTTCGCCATCCTGCCCATGGAGGGGTGGGACGGCACCGACGACGGCCGGCCCACCGACCTCGTGCGCCGGCGCTGGCAGCGGTTCGGCGAGAGCGGGGCCAAGCTCGTGTGGGGCGGGGAGGCGGTGGCGGTGCGGCCCGACGGACGGGCCAACCCCCACCAGCTCGTGATCGACGAGCGCACCGCCGGCGACCTCGCCGGCCTGCGCGTCGCGCTCGTCGAGGCCCACGACGCCGCGGTCGGGCGCACCGACGACCTCGTCGTCGGCCTGCAGCTCACGCACTCCGGTCGCTTCGCCCGGCCCGGCGCCGACGCCGTGCCCCGCACCGCCTACGAGCACCCGCTGCTCGACGGCCGGGTGGGCGCCGGGGCGGCCAGCGTCCTCTCCGACGGCGAGCTCGACGACCTCGTCGGCGCGTTCGTGGCCGCCGCCGTCCTCGCCCACGGCGCCGGCTTCGACTTCGTCGACGTGAAGTGCTGCCACGGGTACCTGCTGCACGAGCTCCTGAGCGCCCACGATCGCCCCGGGCGCTACGGAGGCGACCTCGACGGCCGGACCTATTTCCTCACCGCCGTGCTCCAGGGCGTCGCGGCGGCCGCGCCGGGGCTCGGTCTCGGCGTGCGGGTCAGCGCCTTCGACGTCGTGCCGCACCGCGCCGGCGCCGACGAGCGGGGCGAGCCGGAGCCGACCGCCGGAGCGGCGTACCGGCACGCATTCGGGGGCGACGGCACGGGCACGGGCTCCGACCTCGACGAG
>JACDCH010000209.1 GCA_013694495.1 Acidimicrobiia bacterium
GGCCACGACCGACGCGACGAACAGCCCGACGAACGCCACCAGGGGCACCGGGAAGAGCGCCGACGCCCACCACCGGAACCGGCCCAGGCGGCGCAGCATCCAGGCCAGCTGGCCGGCGACGGCGAGCCAGGCCATCGCCACCCACGGCGCCGGCGCCACGGCCGCCTGGGTGGCCACCGTCACCAGGGCGCACACCCACAGCACCGCGCCGAGGGTGGCGCCGATCGGCGCCCGGCGGGCCCCGCCGGCGAGGTTCTTCGTCCATCCCGCCAGCAGCGACCGGAGCCCGTCCGCGTACATGCGGAACGCCACCGTGTCGGCGCCGAGCACGCACACGACAGGCCGGCCGGCCGCTCGCGCCGCCCGGGCGAGGGCGATGTCCTCCACGCTCTCGCCCCGCACGGCACCGAAGCCTCCGAACGCCTCGAGGTCCCTCGCCCGGACGACGAGACAGGGTCCGAACGCGACCCGCGCCGGGCGCGCCGGACCAGCGGCGGCGATCCCGGAGGCGAGGACGGGCACGACGTTGCACAGCGCCGACAGCTGCTCGTAGGGCCGCTCGGTGACGTGGTGGGGCTGCACCGACAGGAGGCCGTCGGGGCAGCGCTCCGAGTGCGTGGCGACCAGGCGGCCGAGCGCGTCCGGCGCGAGGACCGTGTCGGCGTCGAGGAAGACGAGAAGGTCTCCAACGGCCACGCCGGCGCCGCAGTGGCAGGCCCACGGCTTGCCGGCCCACCCCGGAGGCGGGCCCCCGCTGGGCACCACGGTGGCGCCCTGGGCCGCCCCGAAGGCGGCGGTCCGGTCGTCCGAGGCGTCGTCGACCACGATCACCTCCGTCGCCGGCCGGTGCTGTGCCGCCAACGACGACAGCAGGCCGGGCAGCGTCGCCTCCTCGTTCCGGGCAGGGACGATGACCGACAGCGCCACGGTCGGCGGCGGCCGGGCCGCGGAAGGGGCATCGAGCAGGACCGGGCGGCGCCAGAGCAGCGCCCAGCCAGCCAGCCACCCGACCACCACGAGGACGACCGCCGGCGTCACCGCCGATCGAGGGCGAGGCGCGCTGCGCACGTGCCCTTGCGCCACGTCGGCACCGACACCCGCCCCGAGAACACGTCGCTGCCCCGCGCCTCGATGCCGTCGAGGATCTCGGAGTACAGCGCCCGGGCCGCCCGCACGCAGCGGGCCGAGGCGGGCGGAAGGAGGTCGATGCCGGTATCGGCCGAGCGGTAGAGCTCCCGGCACCGTTCGATCTCGAAGGCCATCAGCGCCCGCCAGGGCTCGTCGACGGTGCGCCGGCTCGGGTCGGCCCCGAAGCGGGCGAGATCCTCCTGCGGCACGTACACCCGCCCCCGGTCGAGGTCCTCGGCGACGTCGCGCAGGAAGTTCGTGAGCTGGAACGCGAAGCCGAGGTCGCGGGCGGGGCCCAGCGCATCGGGGTCGAGCGGCTCGAGGATGGGGAGCATCATCTCCCCGATCACGGCCGCCGAGCCGTCCATGTACCCGAGCAGGTCCTCCC
Organism: Acidimicrobiia bacterium; assembly: GCA_013694495.1. Classification (GTDB taxonomy): domain Bacteria; phylum Actinomycetota; class Acidimicrobiia; order Acidimicrobiales; family JACDCH01; genus JACDCH01. The sequence continues at coordinate 1,517 of JACDCH010000209.1, forward strand.
ACGTCGCGTACCGGGTGATGGAGAGGTCCATCGCCATCGAGTCGAGGAAGCGCCGGAAGCACCCGGGGTCGTGACCGAAGGCGAGCATCGTGTGCACGACGGCCTTGAGCACCGGGTCGTCGGAGCGGCCGGCGTCGAGGTCGGCGAACAGGCGGTCGCCGAGGTCCTCGAGGGCCTTGCTGCGCACGTCGGTCGGCATGCCGCCGAGGTCGTCGACGATGTCGTCGGCGTGGCGGCAGAACGCGTACAGCGCCCACACGTGGTGTCGCTTCACCCGCGGCAGCAGCAACGTCGACCAGTAGTAGGTGGTGCCGTACCGCTTGTTCAGCTGCCGGCACCGCTCGTAGCTGGCCTCGAGGGTGACGGTCATCGGGCCGCCATCGCGTCGACGCGCTGGGCCGCGAGCATCCCCGACACGAGCACCATCGGCACCCCCACGCCCGGCACCGTTCCCGACCCGGTGAAGAACAGGCCCGGCGCCCGGCGCTCGAGGTTGGCGGGGCGGAACGGCCCGGTCTGGCGGAAGCGGTGCGACAGGGCGAACGGGGTGCCGCGCTCCATGCCCTGCGCCTCCCAGTCGAGGGGGTCGACGAGCTCCTCGACCTCGATCGCGTCCGGGTAGCCGAGGCTCGCCAGCCGCCGGGCGAGGTCGTCGCGGATCCGGGGGCGCTCGTCGAGCCAGTCGACGCGGCCGTCGAGGTTGGGGACGGGCTCGAGGACGTACAGCGCGTGGCGCCCGGCGGGAGCCATCGTCGGCTCGTCGCGCGAGGGCACGCTGACCAGGATCGACGGATCGGGCATGCGCACCCCCTCGTCGAGCAGGGCCCGGAACGAGCTGTCCCACGCCTCCCCGAAGTGGATGTTGTGGTGCTCGGTGCCGACCGGCAGCTCGCCGGCCGCGCCGACGTGCCACACCACCGCCGAGGGCGAGTAGTGGCCCCGACGGGCCGCCAGCGGCGGGCGGAGGCCCGGCAGCAGCGTGCGGTAGGCGACGGGCAAGTCGGGGTTGGCCACGACGGCGTCGGCGGCGACCACCTCCCCGCCCTCGAGGCGCACGCCCCGCACCGGCCCGCTCGTCCCCTGCCGCAGCAGGATCCGCTCGACGCGCGCGCCGTAGCGCAACTCGGCCCCGGCCTTCTCGGCCGCGGTGGCGAGGGCGACGGGCAGGGCGTGCATCCCGCCCTCGGGCACGAACACACCGTTCACCGTGTCCATGTAGGTGATGACGCCGTAGATCGCCAACGCCTCGTAGGGGGCGAGGCCGGCGTACATCGACTGGAAGCTGAAGAGGCGGCGCAGCCGCTCGTCGTCGAAGTGGCCGCCCACGACGGAGGCGAGGCGGCGGAACGCGCCCAGGCGGACCAGCTCGAGGGCCGGCCGAAGGGGTCGGGCCAGGTCGAGCGGGCTGTCGAAGTTGCGCTCGATGAACCGAGGCATCTCGAGGTCGTAGAGCCGCTGCAGCCAGTCGCAGAACCGACCGAAGTTGGCCGCGGCGCCCGGGCCGCACACCGACCGGATCTCCTCGGTCATGGCTTCGCGCCCGTGGCGCACCCGCAGCTCGGAGCCGTCGGCGAAGCAGGCCCGGTACATCGGGTCGACCGGGCGCAGGGTGAGGAGGCTGGCACCGTCGACGCCGGCCGCCTCGAAGCAGCGGTCGATCAGGTGCGGCATCGTGAGCACGGTGGGCCCGGTGTCGAACCGGTAGCCGCCCCGTTCGAGGCTGCCGGCCCGCCCGCCCGGGCCGTCGGCCGCTTCGAGCACGGTCACGTCGTGCCCGGCGCCGGCCAGGTGACAGGCCGCCGACAACCCCCCGAGCCCGGCTCCGATCACGCTGACCTTCATCGCCGATCCTTCGGTGCGGCCGAGGTCATCGGATCACCGGAGCCGATCGGTCGCGGTCGTGGCGAGCTCGACGAGCGCCGATCGGGCCGGTTCGCGCAGGTGCTCGACGGCGACCATGGCGGCGTCGGCCTGCTGGCGCACGAGCAGCTCGATCGACGCCAGCGCGCCGGTGCGGCGCACGATCGCCCGGACCTCCTCGGCTCGTTCCTCGTCGAGCGTCGGGTCGCCGAGGGCGGCGCCGAGCACCACCCGCTGGGCCGGGTCGGCGAGGCGGAGCGCCCGCAGCGCGAGCATGGTGCGCTTCCCCTCCCGCAGGTCGTCGAGCGTGCCCTTGCCGGTGCACGTCGGGTCGCCGAACAGCCCGAGGACGTCGTCTCGCAGCTGGAAGGCCAGCCCCACCGCGTCACCGTACGCCCGGAGGGCGGCGAGGGTGGCGGGATCGGCCGCCGGCGCCAGCGCGGCGCCGAGCTCGAGGGGCCGGGTGACGGTGTACCGGGCCGACTTGAGCAGGGCCACCTTGCGGGCGGCGGCCTCGTCGGCCTCGCGAGCGGCGGCGAGCACGAGGTCGAGGTACTGCCCGGCCATGACCTCGGTCCGCAGCTCGGTGAAGACGCGCCGGGCCCGGTCGAGGGCGGCCGCCGGCAGCGCGGTGCTGTCGAGCAGCTCGTCGGCCCACACGAAGGCCAGGTCGCCGGCGAGGAC
>JACDCH010000238.1 GCA_013694495.1 Acidimicrobiia bacterium
GGCCACCTGGGCCCCGACGGTCGCGACCGGGTTGAACGGTGCGGCCTGCAGCGCCAGCGCCACCGTCGACCACCGGAGGAGCCGGAGCGCCTCCGGGTCTGCGCCCAGGAGGTCCTGGCCGAGGATCGAGACCCGGCCGGCGGCCTCCGGCGGTTGGATCAGGCCGGCCAGGCACAGCGCGAGGGTGGACTTGCCCGACCCGCTCTCCCCCGCCACCGCCAGCGTCTCGCCCCGCTCCAGGGTGAAGCTCAAGCCCCGCAGGGCCTGTACGCCGCCGGCGAAGGAGACCCTGAGGTCCTCGACCTCGAGCAACGCCGTCACGTCCGTGTCCTTCCACGGGGCCGCGGGTCGGTTCGACGCGACCCGGAGAGAGGCGAGCACAGGAGATCCGGCGCGAGCACGATGGTAGGAATACTGGCCGATGGCCGGTGACCGGAGCGGTTCCGTGCGCCGAGAGCCACCGGCTCGCACGGCCTCGCCGATTGCGGCCACGCTCCGGCTCCTACCGGCAGCGAACCTCCGCCTCACGGCAGCGGTCGGCTTGGGCGTGGTACTGACCGGACTGCTTCCGGCCGCGTTCGCCCTGACCGGGGGCGCCCTCGTCGGGTCGATCGACGGCGCCGCGGCCGGAGGGTTCGGGTCCGCGGGCGGGCGGCGGCTCGTCGCCGCGATCGGCGGCGTCGCCGGGTTGTTCGCCCTCCAGCAGGTGAGCGGCCCGGCCGTTCGAGCGCTCGCCGACGCGCTCGGCCGGCGGGTCGACGCCACGGTCCAGGCCCGGGCGATGGCGGCGACGCTGGCACCAGCCGGGATCGGCCACCTGGAGGACCCCGACGTCGCCGACCAGATCGCCGCCGCCCGGAGCGTCGGAACCGGCAACGTCACCGCCAAGGACGCAGTGGTGGGCCTGGCCGCCGTCGCCGCGAGCGGGATCGGCGGCCTCGCCTCGGCCGCGGTGCTGGCGGCCTACCGGTGGTGGCTGGCGGCCACCCTGCTCGTCCTCTACGCCGCCATGAGCCGGGTGTTCACCCGCCAGCTCCAGCGGACGGTCGGCTCGCTTCGCGGTCACGCCCGGCGCTTCCGGCGCTCCTCCTACTTCAGGGACCTCGCCCTCGGGCCTGCAGCCGCCAACGAGCTGCGGGTCTTCGGGCTCGGCTCGTGGGTGGGTCGACGGTTCACCGAGCAGTGGGAGCTGGCGATGGAGGGCTTCTGGCACGAGCGCCGTCACCGGCGATGGGTGCCGCCGGCCGGCGCCGTCGTCCTGCTCGCCGCCCAGGGCGGCACGTACGCCCTCCTGGGCCGCTCGGCGGCACGGGGCGAGATCAGCCTCGGTGCGTTCGCCGCCTTCTCGGGCGCGGCCACGGGCGTGCTCGCCGTCTTCGCCACCGGGACGGACAAGCTGAACATCACGTACGGCACCGCATCGGTCCCGGCCGCGATCGAGCTCGAACGGATCGCCGCAGATCGCCGCTTCGAGCTCACCGGTACCCGCCCCGCCCGCGGCATGCCCGCGTCGGAGATCCGCTTCGACAGGGTGACCTTCCGCTATCCCGGGCGGACGGATCCCGTGTTCCGCCACCTCGACCTGGTGGTCGAGGCCGGACGCTCCCTTGCCGTCGTCGGTCAGAACGGCGCCGGCAAGACCACCCTCGTGAAGCTGCTCGCCCGTCTCTACGACCCGACCGAGGGCCGCGTCACCGTCGACGGCTTCGACCTGGCCGACATCGACCCGCGGGCGTGGCAGCGCCGGATCGCGGCGATCTTCCAGGACTTCACCCACTACCAACTGCCGGCCGCCGACAACGTGGGGTTCGGTGCGATCGAGCGTTCGGGCGACCGCACCGCCCTGCGGGACGCGGCGGAACGGGCCGGGGCCGACGAGATCATCGACCGGCTGCCGGCCGGGTGGGACACGGTGCTGGCCCGGGGCAGCCCGGGAGCGGTGGACCTCTCGGGCGGGCAGTGGCAGCGGATCGCGCTGGCCCGCGCCCTCTTCGCAGTGGACGGCGGCGCGGGCGTACTCATCCTCGACGAGCCCACGGCCGCCCTCGACGTGCGGGCCGAGGCGGCGTTCTTCGATCGCTTCCTCGAGCTCACGCGCGGGCTCACGACGATCGTCATCTCCCACCGCTTCTCCACGGTGTGCCGGGCTGACCGCATCGTCGTCATCGAGGACGGTGTGGTCGTCGAGGACGGCGACCACGAGACCCTGCGGGCCGCCGGCGGCCGTTACGCGCACATGTTCGATCTTCAGGCGGCCCACCTGGCCTCGGGCAGCGGCAGCGATGGGTAGCGCAGCGCGGGGGTTGTCCACCGCGCTGGCGACGTCATGGCGGGCCGACTCCCGGCGCACGGCAGGGGTGCTCGTGCTCTCCGGGCTCTCGTCGCTCACCGCGGTGCTGCTCGCGTTCTGGCTCAGGCGGATCGTCGACGCCGCCGTTGCGGGCGACGAGCGCGCCGCCCTCGCCGCCGCCGCCGGCACCGGCCTGACCGCGGGGTTGGGGATGCTCGCCCGGACATCGGTGACGGCCATGATGTTCCCGCTCAAGGAGCACACGGGCGCGTACTTCGACGGGCGCCTCATCGGGCTCGTCTCCGCCATCGCCACGGTCGAGCACCACGAACGCCCCGACTACCTCGACCGGATCGCGGTGCTCCGCGACGAGGCCCACATGATCGCCCACGCCGGCGTCAACACGGCTGGCGTGCTCGCCGTCAGCATCCAGATGGCCGTCACCGGGATCCTCCTGGCGTCGGTCGACGCTCGCCTCCTGGCGTTGCCCCTCTTCGCCATCCCGTCGTTCTGGGCCGGGAGCAGGGCCGAACGCCTCCGCCAGCAGGCACTCGACGACACCGCCGACGCCACCCGCCAGGCCCGGCACCTGTTCGAGCTGGCGACCTCCCCGGCGCCGGGCAAGGAGCTTCGGGTCTTCGGCCTCGGGCCCGAACTGCTGGCCCGCCATCGGGCGACGCGCCGTGTCGTCGACGCCCAGCTCGATGCCGCGGCCCGGCGGGGGGTGGCCTACACCGCGATCGGGTGGCTGGCGTTCACGGCCGGCTACGCCGGCGCCGTGGGGATCGCCGCGTCCGAGGCGGTGGCCGGGAGGGCCACGGTCGGCGACGTCGTGCTCGCGCTGGTCCTCGTCGCGCAGGTGAACGCCCAGGTGGGCGAGGCGGTGCACGTCGTGGCCACCCTCGCCCGCATCGTGCGGGTGGCAGGCCGGTACCAGTGGCTGATCCGCTACTCGGCCGCCTCCCGGCCCGAGCGGACGAGCCCGGCGCCGGTACCCGAGCGGCTCACGGACGGCGTCGCCCTCGACGGCGTGGCCTTCCGCTACCCGGGGACCGACGCCGACGTCCTGGCCGGGGTCGACCTGCACATCCCGGCGGGCACAACGGTCGCCGTCATCGGCGACAACGGGGCCGGCAAGTCGACGCTCGTCAAGCTCCTGTGCCGGCTCCACGAGCCCACCGGCGGGTTCATCTCCGTGGACGGCATCGACGTGCGCCGCCTCGACATCGACGAGTGGCGGGCTCGGACCAGCGCCGCCTTCCAGGACTTCGTCCGCTTGGAGCTCGCCGCCGGCCGCACCGTCGGCGTCGGCGACCTTCCGCGCATCGACGACGACGCCGCCGTGGCCACGGCCCTGGAGCGGGCGGCCTCGTCGGGCGTCGTGGCCGAGCTGCCCCACGGGCTCGGCACCCAGCTCGGCTCGAGCTTCGATGGCGGGGTCGAGCTGTCCGGTGGCCAGTGGCAGAAGCTGGCCCTGGCCCGGGCCATGATGCGGCCATCCCCCCTGCTGCTGGTCCTGGACGAGCCGACCGCGGCGCTCGACGCCGAGACCGAGCATGCGCTCTTCGCCCGCTACGCGGCGGCCGCCCGCGCCGCCGCCGCCCGCACCGGTGCCATCACCGTCCTGGTGTCGCACCGCTTCTCGACCGTGCGCATGGCCGACCTCATCGTTGTCCTCGACGGCGGGCGCGTAGCCGAGGCCGGGAGCCACGACGACCTGGTGGCCAGAGGCGGCCTCTACGCCCAGCTCCACGAACTCCAAGCCCGGTCCTACCGCTGAGGCCCCGACACGACCCGGGTCACTAGCGTCTCGCTGCCGTGGGGGCGATCGGGCTGGACGGTGTCACCAAGCGGTTCCCGGACGGGACGGTCGCCGTCCGGCACCTCGACCTGTCCGTCGCCGACGGCGAGCTGCTCGCCCTCGTCGGGCCGTCGGGGTGCGGCAAGTCCACGATCCTGCGGATGGTGGCCGGACTGGAGCGGACGACGGAGGGCACGATCACCATCGACGGCCGGGTGGCCGACGCCCTCGGTCCGGGCGAGCGGGGTGGGCGCAAGCAGATCGACCGCCGACTCCGCGAGGCCGCCGCCCTGGCCCGGGCGTCGTGATGCCGCGGCTCCGCCGCGTCGGCGGCTTCCTGGCCACCATCCTCGCCCTGACGACGCTCAACTTCCTACTGCCCCGCCTGATGCCCGGCGATCCCATCGACGCCCTCCTGGCCCAGAGCTCGTCCAACTTCACGCTCGGCGCCGGGGGCCGGGAGGCGCTGGAGGAGTACTATGAACTCGACCGGCCGCTGGTCGAGCAGTACGGCAGCTACCTCGCCGGGCTGGCCCGCGGTGACCTCGGCCGTTCCATCAGCAGCCATGTCCCGGTGGCCGAGGAGCTCCAGCGGCGCCTCCCGTGGACCCTGTTGCTCATCGGCACCTCCCTTCTCCTGTCGACCGTCATCGGTGTGCTCGCCGGCGTGCAGTCGGGCTGGCGCCGGGGTCGGCGCCTCGACCGCGCCCTGCTGACGACGCTGCTCAGCGTGCGCGAGTTCCCGACCTTCCTGCTCGGTTCCCTGCTGCTCCTGCTGTTCGCGGTGAAGCTCGACTGGCTCCCGCTCGCCGGCCAGCAGACGGCGTTCCTCACCGACGCCGGCATCGTGGAGCGGGTCGTCGACATCGGGCGGCACCTGCTTCTCCCCGCCCTGGTCCTGGCCGTCGGGCTGACCGCGGGGAGCTACCTCCTCATGCGAGCGAGCATGGTCAACGAGCTCGGGGCGGACTATCTGCTGCTGGGCCGGGCGAAGGGCCTCCGCGAACGGCGGCTGAAGTACCGCTACGCGGCGCGCAACGCGCTGCTGCCGGTGGTCAGCCTCACCTCCCTCCAGCTCGGCTTCGCCGTCACCGGCGACGTCCTGATCGAACGGGTCTTCTCCTACCGGGGGATCGGCAGCCTCATCTTCGAATCGATCGGCTCGCGCGACTACCCCGCGGTGCAGGGCGCATTCCTGGTGGTGAGCGTGAGCGTCGTCACCGTCAACGCTCTGGCCGACACGCTCTACCGCCGCATCGACCCGCGCACCCGATGAGCACGACTGCCGTCGACGAGGCCCGGCCGCTCCCCAGGGCCCGAGCGCCGCGTTCGGCCATCACCACGACCGGCGCCCTCCTTGTCGGCGTGGTCCTCGTGGTGGCCACGTTCGGCCCGCTGCTCGCCGCCCACGATCCCCGCGACGTCTCCGGCCCGGTGCTCGACCGCCCCTCCGGCGCGCACTGGCTCGGAACCGACGTCCCCGGGCGCGACCTCTTCGCCCAGCTCGTGCACGGCGCCCGCTCCTCGCTCTCGGTGGCGCCGATCGCCGGCGCCATCGCCATGGTCGGCGCGGTCCTCGTCGGCGTGCTCCCGGCCCTCCTCGGGCGCTGGCCCGACGCGGTGTCGGCCCGGGTCGTGGTGTTCATCCTCGCCCTCCCCGGGCTCCCGCTCCTCGTGGTCATCGGCTCGCTCACCGGCGAGAGCCGGTGGGCCGTGATCGCCGTCATCGGCTTCCTCGGCATCGCCCCCAACGCCCGCATCCTCCGAAGCCAGACCCTCACCCTCCGAGAACGCGGCTTCATTGCCGCGGCCCGCGGGTTCGGAGCCGGCCCGACCTACGTGCTCCGGCGTCACCTCGTCCCCGGGCTCGGCCCGCTCATCGTGCTCGGCTTCGTGAACTGGGCCGGCGTCTCCATCGGCCTCGAGGCCGGTCTGTCCTTCCTCGGCCTCGGCGACCCGACCGGGGTGAGCTGGGGGCTGACGCTGAACCGCGCCCTCACCGAGCAGAGCATCTACTTCAGCGACATGTGGACCTGGTGGGTCCTGCCCCCCGGGCTGGCGATCGCGGTGACGGTGCTCGGCTTCACCTTCCTCGGCGTCGGACTCGAGCCCCGGTTCAACCCCCGTTGGCTCCGGGCGGCGTGAGCCCGTCCGCCGCGGTCCGCCGGGTGGCTCCCACGATGCGCAATACTCCCGGAACGCGTGGCGATGACCACGCGTTCGCGCGCCTGTGAGGGGGACCAATGCCGGACGATGTGCACGAGAGGCCGGAGCAGCGTTGGGCGATCGATCGACGCCGGTTCCTGCTCCTCGGCGTCGGCGGCGCCGCCACGCTGGCGCTCGGCGCCTGCGGCGATGACGGGGGCACGAGCTCGGCGACGACGCCGGGGGCGGGGACGCCGGGAACGGAGACGTCGGGGACGGAAACCGACAACACCCCGGTCGAGGTCGTCGCCCTCCCCCGCCCGACGGTGCGCCTTCCCTTCGGCGCCTTCGGCTTCCCGTCGCCGTTCTCGTCCAACGGGCCGCCCGGCTACGTGCAGATGAGCCTGCTGTACGACACGCTCCTGTGGAAGGACAGCACCGGCGAGCTGCTGCCGTGGCTGGCCGAGAGCGTCGAACGCTCGCCGGACAACCTCACCTACACGTTCCAGCTCCGCGACGGCGCGATGTGGAGCGACGGCCAGCCGCTCACGGCGGACGACGTGGTGTTCACGTTCGACTACTACGCGGGCCTCGACGGGCTGCCCCCGCCGGTCATCAGCCAGGCCCCGCAAGGCATCGCGTCGGTGGAGACGACCGGACCGGGGATCGTCGCCATCACCCTCGGCAGCCCCGACATCACGTTCTCCGAGCAGGTGGCCGGCACCATCCCGATCCTGCCCCGGCACATCTGGGAGGGGATCGCCGATCCGGCCGCGGCCCAGGATGTGGCCATGCTCGTCGGGTCGGGCCCGTACCGCCTCGAGTCCGGGTTCGAGGGCGACGGCGGTCCACTGCTGTACGTCGCCAACGACGACTACTTCCTGGGCGCCCCGTTCGTCGAACGGATCGAGTTCGCCGAGGTCGGCGACCAGTTCGCCGCCCTGCTGGCCGGCACGGCCGACTCCGGCACCGGGCAGGGTCTCCGCGACGACATCGTCGCCCCCTTCGAGGGCGACGAGGCCTACGGAGTGCTCACCGCCAAGGGGGGGTCGACGACAGGGCTGTACTTCAACATCGGCGCCGGCGGGGCGCTGGCCGACGCCCAGTTCCGCCAGGCCTGCGCCATGGCGATCGACCGCCAGGACCTGGTCGAGCGGCTCGCGGCCGGCAACGGCGAGGCTGGCAACCCCGGCTTCCTGGGGTCCGAGAACCCCTTCCGGGTCGACGTGGAGCAGTACGACCTCGATGTCGAAGGGGCGAACGCCCTCCTCGACGGCGCCGGCTACCCGCGCTCGGACGGCGGGCCCCGCCAAGGCCCCGACGGCGCGGCGCTCGGCTTCGAGCTGCTGGTGAGCACCGGCCAGGTGTCCCTGGCCGAGGTCGTGTCCGCCGCGCTGGGCGAGCTCGGCGTCGCCACCACGATCGTGCCCGCCGAGCCCGGCCCCCAGCTGTTCGGGGCCAAGTTCTCAGGCCAGTACCAGTTGGCCCTCCTGGGGTTCCCCGGCCCCAGCGCCGGCAGCCTCAACGCCGACCCTGACCTCCTGCGCCGGGTCTTCTCGTCGCAGGTGCCGCCGTCGCTCACCAGCGCCACCGGGTACGTGAACCCCGCCTTCGACGAGCTGGCAGCCAGCCAGCAGGTCACCTTCGACGAGGCCGAGCGAGCCGCCATCGTCGGCCAGATGCAGGAGATCATCGCCGAAGACATCCCGATCCTGTCGCTGTTCGCGCCGGACACGACGTTCGTCTTCCGCACCGCTGTGCTCGAGGAGTGGTACTTGACCCCAGGCCGCTATCCGATCGACATCGACAACAAGCAGCTCTTCGTCACGGGGCGCAGTGTCGGTACCGAGATCCGTCCCTTCGAATGACCGTCAGCGGCGGCTGGTGAGGACGCCGCCCTGGGTGAACGTCCGTTGGGCCACGAAGAAGAGTCCCTGAAAGAAGTTGAGGCCCTCGGGCAGCGTGTAGCTGTCCTGGTCGGAGACGTAGAGGAGCGGACCGAGGAAGGCGTTCCACACGTGGACGAACTCGAACGCGGCGCCTCATTGCATTCCCCCCTGCTCGCGGCCTCTGTGTCCTTCGAGCCGATCGCTCCTCGAACGTGCGGCAACTCGTCTTCGCTCGCTCGATGTGGGGCACACCTAGCAACGTCAACCATCCGATCAAGGAGCAGGCAGATGCCGAAGGTCGATCCGAACACCGGGCAACCGCTCAGCGACGATCCCGCCCAGGAGGACGAGGAGCTGGCCGGGGGGAAGGGGTCAGCGCAGGACCCCGAGCGGGAACAGGGCGACAAGAACCCCGGCGAACAACAGGTCACTGGGCACTGACCCTCCCCGCCCGTCGCAGCGCGTCGCCCTTGGGAACCGTCAACACCCCGAAGCCGAGATGGCCCGATGTCGAGCGCCCCGGCCACAACCTGGGGTCCAGTACGACCGGACGGGCCTGTTGTCGTCCGGCGCCGGTCACGACCCTCGTGTGAGCTCGAGCGTGCGCCGGCCGCGGAACTGGAGCGAGTCGAGCCAGTCCGTGTCCGGGCGAGCGAAGGTCGCGCCGTCGAGCAGTGGGAGCAGGTGGGTGAGGGCGAGCTCGGTCTCGGCCCGGGCCAACGCCGCCCCGAGGCAGAAGTGCGGGCCCCAGCCGAACGCCACATGGCCCTTGGCGTCGCGGTCGGGGGCGAACGAGCCGGCGGTCTCGCCCCAGCGGCGGGGGTCGCGGTTGGCTGCGCCGAGCAGGAGGGTCACGGTGCTGTCGACCGGGAGCTCGACACCGTGCCGCTCCACGGGCTGCGTCGTGCGGCGGAAGACGTACTGCACCGGCGATTCCCAGCGCAGCGTCTCCTCGATCACGCCCGCCAGGCGGGCCGGTGCGGCCTGGAGGCGGGCCAGCTGGTGCGGGTGGTCGACGAGGGCCGCGACGGCGTTGCCGATGAGGTTCGTCGAGGTCTCGGTGCCCGCGAAGAGCAGGAGCGCGGCGAAGCCGACGGCCTCCTCCCGGCTGAGCACGTCCTCGCCCTTGGCCTCGACCAACGTCGTGAGGAGGTCGTCCCGGGGATCTTCCTGGCGGTCGTCGATCCGGTGCCCGAGGTCGTCGGCGAGCTCCAGCATCGCCAGCATCGCCTCGGGGCCCATGCCGGTGGTCCGCGCCGACCCGCTCATCACCTGGGTCATGGCGTCGGCCCACGTCTTGAAGCGGTCGGCGTCGGAGGGATCGGCACCGACGAGCTCGGCGATCACCCGCACCGGAAGCGGCGCGGCCAGTCGCCCGATGACGTCGAACGGGTCGTCGGCCCCGTCGCCTGCGAGCAGCTCCCGCACGACCTCGTCAATCCGATCGCGCCAGCCCGCCATGGTCCGGGGGGTGAACCCCCGGGCGACGATGCGGCGCAGCTCACTGTGGTGGGGCGGGTCGACCGACACGAGTATTCCCATGGCATCCGCTCGGGGGAGGCGCTCCTGGCCCTGGCCAGTGGGTTGGCCGAGCAGGACGCCGCGCATGGCGTCGGACGAGAAGAGGTCGGTGTCGCCGAGCGCCCAGGCGACATCGTCGTGGCGGGAGAGCACAAAGGTCCCGGTTGCCTCCGCCCAGTGGACGGGTGCCTCGTTCCGGAGGCGTTCGTAGGCGGGGTACGGATCAGCTGCCGTGCTGCTGTCGAACGGGTCGTAGTCGATGGTCATCGGGCCTCGGGATCCTATTCAGGCCGCAGCCGGCCGGAGGTCGGAGATCGAGCGCCAGCACCGGCACCCTCGCTGCCACTGGACGGTGTGCACGGTGTCGGAGCCGCTGAGCTTGTCCGGACGGGATTGGCTGGGGCCGAACACTGCGCTCGACCGCTGGCCGCTGGCGGCGACGGCGTCACGCCAGCTGGCGCGCGTGTTCGGCTGACCACTACGGCCGGCGATCGCGGACGATCTCCTTCAGCTTCGCGACCGCGAAGCCGGCGGCGTCGCGGGCGGTGGTGGCCGGTGGTAGCGCCAGCTCGTCGGGGTTGGTGAGGACGTCGACGAGGGCGGGGCCGGGTTCGGCGAAGGCGGCTCGGAGCGCGGGTTCGAGCTCGTCGGGGTCCTCGACCCTCCAGGCGGCGAGGCCCATAGCGCGGGCGACGGCGGCGAGGTCGGGGTTGGTGAGGTGGGTGTCGTGCTCGGGGAGGCCGGCCTGTTCCTGCTCGAGTTTGACCATCCCGAGGCGCTGGTTGTCGAACACGACGAGCTTGATCGGGAGGCGCTCGGCGACGGCGGTGAGGAGGTCGCCGAGGAGCATGGTGAGCCCGCCGTCGCCGCAGCAGGCGACGACTTGGCGGCTCGGGTCGAGGGCCTGGGCGCCGAGGGCGTGGGGCATGGCGTTGGCCATCGACCCGAGGTTGAACGAGCCGATGAGGCGACGGGTACCGCCCAGGTGGACGAGCCGCGACACCCAGACGGTGGACATGCCGGTGTCGGTGGTGAAGATCGCGTCGGACGTGGCGAGCCGGTCGATGGCGTCGGCGACGGCCTCGGGGCGGATGCGGTGGTCGGGGTTCTCGACGGTGGACCGCACCTTGGCCTTCACGCGGGCAGCGATGCCGGTGCCCGATGCCGGGTCGACGAGGACGTGCTGCTCGGCGGTCCACTCCTCGTAGCGGGCGCGGGCGGCGTCGAGGTGGGCGCGGTCTGACTTCGGCTGCGCCCGCTCGACGAGGGCGGCGATGGTGGGACCGACGTCGGCGACGATGCCGAGCTCGACCGGTGTGCGGCGACCGATGTGGCTGCCGTCGCGGTCGACCTGGATCGTGATGGTGCCGCGAGGCAGCCAGTCGGGATAGGGGAAGTCGGTGCCGAGCATGAGCAGCAGGTCGGCGGTGTCGAACGCGACCTTGCTCGCCGGGTTCCCGATCAGGCCGCTCTGGCCGACCTCGTAGGGGTTGTCACGTTCGAGCCCCTCTTTGGCCTTGAGCGTCAGCACGATCGGCGCCGACAACCGGTCGGCCAGGTGGAGGAGGGCGTCCCGGTCGTCGACCGCGCCGCAGCCGGCGAGGATCGTGACGCGGTCGGCCTCGTCGAGCAGGCGCACGGCATCGGTGATCGTCGCCTCCTCGGCGGTGAGGACCGGCTGGCGGGTTACGAACCTCGGGGTCCGGGCGTCGGGCACGTCCTGGTCGCCGACGTCGCCGGGGAGGGAGAGCACGGCGACACCGGGCGCGGCGTACGCCGCGTTGACCGCCTGCTCGAGGAGGCGGGGCAGCTGGGCGGCGACGGTGATCGTGGCCCGGAACACGGCGACGTCGGAGAAGAGAAGGTCGTTGTCGACCTCTTGGAAGTGGTCGCTGTGCAGCTCGGCGAGAGGCACCTGGCCGCATATCGCCAGCACCGGGGCCTTGGACTTGGCTGCGTCGTACAGGCCGTTCAGGAGGTGGATCGCTCCCGGACCGACCGTGCCCATGCACACGCCGATGGTCTCGGACAACTGGCCCTGGGCGCTCGCCGCGAACGCGCCGACCTCCTCGTGGCGCACCCCGATCCACCGCAGCCGCCCGTCGCGCCGGATCGCATCGGTGACCGGGTTCAACGCGTCGCCGACCACGCCCCACACCGTCTCGACCCCCAGGGTCCCGAGGCCGTCGACGAGCAGCTCCGCGACCGTGGTCATGTCAACCCGACTTCCCCACGTCATCGGAAACCAGGCACACACGACGAGCCTTCCTCGTTCCGTAAGGGTCTCGTCGGTACGGTCCGGCGGGATGGACGCCTCACTCGTGACCGGTGCCGCGTTCCCGGACCTCGACCTCGTTGACCGCGCCGGCAACTCGCGGACGCTGGCCGCACTCGCTGGTGAGGACCCGGTCCTGCTGCACATCTTCCGGGGCTGGTGGTGTCCGAAGAGCAGGCCTTCTTCCAGCGCCTGCTGGCGCTCCAGTCCGAGGCCGAGGTCGCGTACCCCGGTTCGTGTCGGTGAGCGTCGACGAGCCCGAGGTGCAGGCGGCGTTCCGGGCGGCGACTGGTATTGGGCCCGGCCCACGCTCGAGGAGCTCCGCCAGGACTTCCGGGCCATCTCCCGGACGGTTCGGCCCGACTGGCACCCGACCACCCCATGAGCTGGCTCTGGTTCGCCCGGTCGCCCCAGCCGATGCCTGGGACCCTCGCGTCGGCCGCCCTCACGACGTTCGCGGGCAACGCTGCCGGGTTCGTGCTGGCCTGGCCCGCCGATCAGGAGCGACCCGACGGGGCGGCGAAGGTCGCGGTCCGACCGCGGTGAGCGGACTCGGCCCGCCGGGGGAGATCTGCTCGTGCTCGCGTCGCCGGGGGTCGTCGTGCCCTTCGACGACCTCGCGGTGGGCGAGGGCGTCGGCCGATCGCGGCCGGCTCGACGACGACCCGTTTCGGGTGCTGTTCCCCGCCGAGCGGCTCGCCGTCGGTCCCGGGTCCTGGGGCGTTCGCCGGCGCTGCCGGGGCCGGTGATGCAGCGGGCCTCGAGCGCTGGGCCCTGGCCGGCCGCCGCCGAATGAGTCGTTACGGTCGGCAAGAAGCGCTTCGGCACCGTTGTGCACTGGTCCTACGGAACCGGGTGGGGTGGGGCGCCGTCCGGGGGCCTGGGCGGTCTCGGCCTCGGCGGCGTGACCGGTGGGCTCGGCCACCTGGCCGCGGTGTGGGGAGCGAGGTGACCATGCTGCCCAAGCTCGATGTGGCAGCCCGTCGACATCGCCATCGACGTCCTCCACCACGCGGTCTAACACCGACGGCGACGTAGATCGTGGCAGCACCCGGATCGACGGTCGGTGGCCGCGGCGGTGCCGAGCAGCCGATCGTCGACGCGTGGCCGCAGGTGCTCTACCGGACGTCGATGCCGATCGGCACGGTGTTCACCGATCTCGGCGTATCGGGCTCGACCATGTCGGCGGCGATCGACGAGCAGCTGGCCCTCGCCCTCGAGCTGCAACCAACCGTCGTCACGGTTGGCTGAACGTCGACGACCTCGTCGCGCAGGTCCCGTCGGCGACCTACGCCGGCCAGTTGCGCCGCCTCGTCCGCCAGCTCCGACGCGGCGGCGCCACGCGAGTCCTCGTGGCGAACGTGCCCCCACTCGATCACCTCCCGGCGTACCTCGACCGGGCCGGCATCACCCTGTCGACCGCCGACGTCGTCAACGCCATCATCGACGACTACAACGCGGCGATCGCGGACGTCGTCGCCGACGAGGGTGCCGAGCTGGTGGACCTGCACGTTGCCGGCCTCGCGGCCCGGGCCGACGGCACGGAGGCCGCGCTCGTATCCGACGATGGCTTCCATCGGAGCACCGCCGGCCATGCCCGGGTCGCCGCGGTGTTCGCCGAGGTGGTCGGCTGACCTTCCCGCTCGCCGGTCCTGGACGATCTCCTCGAGCGCCGAGGTTGGAGTCGCGGGTTCGAATCCGCCCGGCGCGAGGTCTCCTTCTGCCTGCTCACGGAGCGCGGAAGCGGCAAGGCGCCCGGAAATTTAGGGGGTGCCTCGTGGCTTGCCGGTGGGTGGCGTCTCTCCGGTCTCGACAAGCGTGAGGGCGACCTCGCGGATCTTGATGTTGAGGTGCTGTGAGGCTCGGCGGAGCACGTGGAACGCCTGATCGGCGGTGATGCGCTCACGCTCGATGAGGATCCCCTGCGCCTGTCCGATGAGCTCCCTCGTCCGGAGGGCGTCATGGAGGGTGGCGATCTGGTGTTCGCCTTCAGCACGTTCCCCGGCAGACTCGAGGGCGATCCCCGCCAGGGTGGCGAAGATCAGCGCCTTCGCTCGGTCGGTGGCCCCGAACGCGGTGGGTAGCCGTGCGTAGAGGTTGAGCGCGCTGACCGGTCGGTCCGACAAGCGGAGGGCGAGCGCGCTGCGAATCCCGGCGGTGACCGCGGCGGGACCGAATCGGGGCCAGCGGGGATCATCGGCAAGGTCCGCTGCGTGCGCCGTTCCGCCCTCAGCGATGACGTCCAGGCAGGGGCCCTCGTCGCTCGCCACCTGCAGGTCGTCGAGCTCCTTCACGAGGGGAACGCTCGCGGCGGCAGTGACCACTTGTTGGCCCTTGACCACGAAGACGCCCGCCGCATCGCACCCCTCGACGGTGGCCGCTGCCAGTTCGACGGTCAGTCGTAGGGTGCCTTCGACGGTCCCCGTCGCGAACAGCGCCCGGGCGACCTCCGACACGTTTCGTTCCAGCTCGTTGGTTACGTCGGCACCCGCCATGGGCCCAGTTGATCACGGCGACACGACGAAGGCCACCTTGGCTGGTTCCCGCGCCCGTTTTGGCGGGTGCCTGTGCTATGTTGTTCGTACCTTCGGCAGCGAGGGTTCCTGGGCGCTCTGCGCACCCGACCTTCTCGGAAGACGGCCCCGTGGCTGAGTTCCATGCTGTCCCTGCCAACCGATCGACGGATCGCCCGACCGGCGCGGTCCCCCCGCGCCGAGTCGCGACGCGGCGTCAGCCCGACGCGGGGCAGCGAGGCCGGGCGCCGCTCGCCTTGGATCGCCATGCGTTCGCTCGCTCGGCGGCACGACCGTGACCGTCGCTGTCGACGACACCGTCTCGTTCGACCTCGGCGTGTCCTACTTGCGACCGCAAGCGGTGGTGAGCGTGCGCGGTGAGATCGACCTGCTCACCGCGCCTGCTCTCGAAGCGCTGCTCGACTCGCTCGTCGACGGGGGTCATTCCGACGTCGTCCTCGATGCGCGCCAGGTTTCGTTCATCGACGCGTCCGGACTCGGAGTGATCGCCTCGGCAGCGCTTCGTCTACGGCCGGCGGGCGGCGTGCTCTCGGTCCGCTCGCCGTCAGCGATCGTTCGCCGCGTGCTCGACATCGCCGCGATGAACGAGTTCATCGCCGCTGGCCCCCTTCCCAGCGCCGGCACGCTCGCACCGGAACAACGCGACGGCGATCAGTCCCGATCGGTCGGGACCGAACCGCCGGGCTCAACCGAGCACGGCGTCGCTCGAGCCGCGGCGCTGCCGGCTGGGAACGATGTCGTCGACGCTGCCCTCCGCCTCGTCACGGCCTTGGCACGGGCCACCGTCGGCGGCGCCGACGGGGTCAGTGTGTCGCTCACCCGCCACGGCCAACTCACCACCGTGGCCGCCAGCGACGAAACCATCGCCCAGATGGACCGCGACCAGTATGCAACCGGCGAAGGTCCCTGCCTGTCCGCTGCAGCCGAGGGTCACTGGTTCCACGTCGAGTCCCTCGCCGAGGAAGAACGCTGGCCACGCTTCATCCCCCGTGCCATCGAGGGCGGCATCGCCAGCATCCTGTCGACGCCGCTCATGGTGTCGGCCCGGCCCATCGGCGCCCTCAACATCTACTCCAACACCGATCGAGCCTTCGGGCCCCACGACCAGGAACTCGCGGCGCTGTTCGCCACCCAGGCGTCCGAGATCCTGGCCGAGGCCAGGGTCGAGATGACCGTCGACGACGTCGCCGCGAGACTTCGGGAGGCACTGGTGGGTCGAGAGATCATTGCCCAGGCCCAAGGCGTGGTCATGGGCCAGCAGGGCAGCTCAGCGGAGGCCGCCTACGCCACCCTGCGCCAGTCCTCCCGGCACGCCGGGATCACGATCCGAGAGCGGGCCGCCGCGATCCTGGACAACGCCCGCCGCGAGGAGCTCATCGGCCAGGTCAGAACATGATCCAAGCAGTCGGCATCCTCGAGCAGGCCCGGCTCGACACCGGGCTGTCACATGGCGAGCTGTGGTTCCGCTACTTCGAGTTGGGTGGCATGAGCACGGCTTTGGAGGTGGAGGCCTACCTCTACGGCGCACTCACCGCGACCGACCACGACCGGGACCTCGTCGCCGCGGCCCTCAACGAACGCTTCACCGAACTCGGAGGCGATCACCCGCTTCGCTACTTCGACGACGGGTAAGGGGAGGCGACGATGACTGGACCCGGCAATCACCCGCGACGGACGGCCAACACCGATCCGGAGCCAGACGTCGCCTCGGCCAGCGATGCCCAACTGGTCGACAGCATCGGCCGCGGGTCGCATGACGCCCTCGCCGAGGTCTACAGCCGCCATGGCGTCCAAGTGCGCAACCTGGCCCGTCGACTTCGCCATCGGAGTGACGCCGACGACGTGGTCCAGGACGTCTTCCTCCAGCTCTGGGGCCGCCCTGGCCGCTTCGACCCGACGCGGGGTTCTCTCCGCTCGTTCCTGCTGATGCAGGCCCACGGCCGCAGCGTCGACCTGCTGCGCAGCGAGAGCACCCAACGGGCCCGCGAAACTGCGAACCTCGCCGAACGCACCTCCGTTGCGTCTGCGGTTGACGACAGCGCCCTCGCTCGCCTCGCCGGTGAACGGGTGTGGCAGCTGTTGGCCAGGCTGGCCGACGGTGAGCGACAGGCGATCGCCCTCGCCTACTTCGGCGGTCACACGTACCACGAAGTGGCCGTCCTGCTGGCATCGCCCGAAGGAACCATCAAGGGCCGCATCCGCAGCGGACTCGCCCGGCTTCGGGTCGAGCTGGGACACAGCGAGCCGCCAGTGGCGTCCCCCTCGTCGTCGCAGCCCTGAGCGACCCGACGAAGCAGCTCCCCTTACCTCAGCGTTTCCGGATCGGGCCATCGCGGCCGGCCGACGGCGCAAGCCCGCTCCGTTCCTGACTTGCGGAGCAGACGGAGCGCGTCGGGGCTCAGCCTGGACGACGGGACGTGTAGCAGGATGGACGCCGTGCCCTCGCCGGTCCCCTCCCCTCGCTGATGGCCACGAACATCCTCGACGTCCTGCGCACCAAGCGCGACGGCGGCCAGCTCTCCGAGGAGCAGATCGAGTTCTTCATCGACGGCTACACGACGGGCACGATCGCCGACGAGCAGGCCGCCGCGCTGTGCATGGCCATCGTCTTCCGCGGCATGGAGCCCGACGAGCTCGCCACCTGGACGCGGCGCATGCTCGACAGCGGCGAGCGCCTCGACCTCGCCGGGGTTGGCCGTCCGACGGTCGACAAGCACTCCACCGGCGGGGTCGGCGACAAGATCTCGCTCCCGCTCGTGGCCGTCGTCGCCGCCTGCGGCGCAGCCGTACCGCAGCTCTCCGGGCGGGGCCTCGGCCACACCGGCGGCACGCTCGACAAGATGGAGTCGATCCCCGGCTGGCGGGCCTCGCTCTCCAACGAGGAGGTCGTCGACCAGCTGCGCACCGTCGGCGCGGTGATCTGCGCGGCGGGCCCGGACCTGGCGCCCGCCGACCGCAAGCTCTACGCGCTGCGCGACGTCACCGGCACCGTCGAGGCGATCCCGCTCATCGCCAGCTCGATCATGTCGAAGAAGCTGGCCGAGGGCACCAGCGCGCTCGTGCTCGATGTGAAGTTCGGGTCCGGCGCCTTCCTCCCCGAGGTGGAACGGGCCCGGCAGCTGGCGACCACCATGGTCGGGTTGGGCCGGTCCTACGACGTACGGACGGTGGCGCTGCTCACCGCCATGGACACGCCGCTCGGCCGGGCCGCCGGCAACGCCCTCGAGGTGACCGAGTCGGTCGAGGTGCTGAAGGGCGGCGGCCCCGCCGACGTGGTCGAGCTCACCCTGGCGCTGGCCCGGGCGATGCTCGAGCAGGTCGGGATCGACGCCGACCCGGCGGCGGCCATCGCCGACGGCCGCGCCCTGGCGACGTGGGACGCCATGGTGCGGGCCCAGGGGGGCGACCCTGACGCGCCGCTGCCCGTCGCCGCCCACCGCCGGGTCGTTCGCGCCGCGTCGTCGGGTCACGTCACCCGCCTCGACGCCAGGGCTGTCGGCATCGCGGCCTGGACGCTCGGCGCGGGGCGGTCCCGCAAGGAGGACCCGGTCTCGGCCGGCGCCGGCGTCATGTGTCTCCGGAAGCCGGGCGACGAGGTGGCTGCAGGGGAGCCGCTCCTCGAGCTCCACGCCGACGACGAGGCCCGCTTCGCGGCGGCCGAGGCCGCCCTCGCCGGCGCCGTCGACATCGGCCCCGAGCCGCCCCCGCCCTCGCCGCTCGTGCTCGAACGCATCGACTGAACGTCCCGCCACCGTCCGGACGGACCCACGACCGATGGGTGCCCGCATGACCGTACGGTCACGTCTCCACCCATCGGTCCGCCCGCCGCACGACCGATGGGTGCCCGCATGACCGTACGG